>NZ_JBEYER010000079.1:0-37066 GCF_040634005.1 Micromonospora sp. NPDC007271 | reverse complement strand
GGCCGGGCGGGAAAGGGAGGAGCCCCGCCCCTTGGTGGGGGCGGGGCTCCTCCGGTCAGCGGGAGGTCAGTTGACCGCGCCGATGGAGACCGAGCCGCGGCCGACGACCGCGCCCTCGGTGGTGGTGACGGCCACGTCACCGTAGAGCTCCCGGCCGGCGGCCGGGGCGGCCAGGGCGGTCACCGTGCCGGTGAGGGCGGCGGTGGCGCCGTTGGCCAGGGTCAGCGAGGTGGTCGGGGCAGCGACCGAGCCCAGCAACGGGGACGCGAACGAGTCCCGGTAGTCGTAGGCGGTGCTGCCGCCGGCGCCGTCGACCGCGTACGCGTCGACGACCACCCGGTAGGTGCCGGCCTCCGGCTTGCTGATGGTGACCGCCTCCTCCGAGCTGCCGCCGGCCGACCGGCCAACCTGGGTGGCGCCCCGGAAGACGTACAGGTCGAGGTCGGTGCTCTGGTTGGCCGGGTTGCCGATCCGGACGGTGAGGGACGCGGCACCCGCCGGCACCTCGACGGTGTACTCCTGGGTGGTGCCCTCGGTGATGGTCGGCCGGTCGGCGTGGACGCTGGACAGCGGGCCGCCGACGCCGGTCACCTGGACCGGGCCGAAGGTGTTGGTCAGCTGCCAGCTGACGTCCGCCGGAGTGCCGGCGGCGACCGACGGCAGCTCGAGTACGCCCGGCTCCACCTTCACGCCCTGCACCCGGACCTGCAGCTGGAACGGGTTGTCCAGGGTCGGCGAGGTACGCCGGGCCTCCACCTCGATCTCCCAGACGCCCGGGATCGGGTTCTGGTAGTCCCGCTCGTCCGGCTTGCAGACGGCGGCGTCGGAGAAGTTGGTGTAGCAGGCGGTGCTCGCGGTGGTCTCGACCGGCACGCCGTACGGGTTGAAGGCGATGAACCGGGTCTGCGAGCCGGCGGCGACGCCGGAGAGGTTGACCTGGAGCGCGCCCGCGCCCTCCGGAACCGTCACGAAGTACGAGGTGAAGCCGTTCCGCTCGACCGACCCCTGCGTGGAGTAGGAGTACTCCGGCGCGCTGACCGCCTCCGCGGCGACCACGACGGTGGCAACCTCGAAGTCGACCACCGGGGTGGCCGGGTCGTCGACCGTCAGGATGGCGCCGTGCGCGCCGGCGGTCATCGGCTTGGCCTTGACCTTGACGGTGACGGTCTTGTTCAACGGCAGCAGCACGACCGCGGGAGCCGAGAAGGTGCCGTCGTTGCCCCGGAAGTTGAGCAGGTGGGAGACGATGCGGTTCGGCCCGCTGGTCCGGGTCAGCTTGACCTCGTAGTCGCGGCTCTCCTTGACCTTCTGGCCGCCCTTGTCCGCGGCGCAGCGGTTGTAGATGCCGGTGCCCACGTTCGGGTTCGGCTCGAACCCGCCGGTGGCCGGGTTGTACCTGGTCAGGCCGTTCGACAGCTCGGTGCAGACCGGCGCCGCGGAGGTGTAGGTCCGGGCCTCCACGCCCCCGGCGAGCAGCTGCCACGCGCCCGGCACGTTGAACATGCCGTAGCCCTGGGCGTACGCCGGGACGTTCGCGATCGGCTTGGCGGAGGTGTAGATGGCGCGGCGCAGCGCGGCCGGGGTGACCGACTTGCGGTTGGCCTTCGCCGCCGAGAGCAGCAGCGCGGCGGCGCCGGTGGCCTGCGGGGAGGCCATCGAGGTGCCGTTCAGCATCTGGTAGCCCGGGGGCAGCGGGTAGCCGGCCTCGGCGACCGGAACGCCGGGCTGCCACGTCGGCGCGGTGGAGATGGCCGAGCCGGGGGCGGCGATGTTCGGCTTGAATCCGCCGTCCTCGCGCGGGCCGCGCGAGGAGAAGTTGAACAGCGCGTTCTCCTTGCGCACCACCGAGCCGTAGTTGCCCAGCCAGGTGTCCTTGCTGATGTTGGCGGCGACGCTGACCACGTTGCTGGCGGCCGACGGGTCACCGATCGTGTTCACGCCCGGGCCGGAGTTGCCGGCCGAGATGAACATCTGCACGCCGTACGTCTCGATCAGGGTGTTGTAGAGGACGGCGCGAGCATTGTTGCCGTCGTTCAGCGCCGGCAGGCCGCCGATCGACATGTTGATCACGTCGACGTTCCGGTTGACCACCAGGTCGACCATGCCGGTGGTGAGCGCCGCGTAGGTGCAGCCACCGCCCCAGGAGCAGGCCCGGGCGGAGACCAGCTTGGCGCCGGGGGCCGCGCCGTTGAACCGGCTGTTGCCCAGCATGCCGTTGGCGGCGGTGATGCCGGCGACATGGGTGCCGTGGGTGCTCTCGATGATGCCGATGTTGACGTAGTCGACCAGGCCGGGGCCGCCGACCGGAGTGGTGTCGACGTCCTCGCGGTACTCCACGACGAACGGCATCTGCTCCCGGACCGCGGTGGCCGGGTTGTCCGTGCCGAAGTGGCCGACCTGGAACTTCTCCTGGTACGGCCGCATCACCTCGTCGTCGGTGAAGTCGAGGTTCTGGTTGACGTCCACCCGGATGTCGTGGGTGACCGGGTCGTAGAGGATGCCCCAGAAGTCGGTCTTGTCGCCGTCGCGGTTCACGTCGCCGCGGGGGTCGCTGTCGTTGGTGATGTTCTCGCGGAAGACGTTGAACTTGTACGTGCCAGCCGGCGCCTTCCAGGTGCCCAGGGAAGTGGTGACGGACGGGCCGGTCACGTCGGTGAGCATCGGCCGCCAGGTGGCGTCCTCGAGCGGGTCCGTCGCGGTGATCCAGTCGACGATCTTGCGCTCGCCGGTGGTGGTCGTCTGCAGCGCCGGCTGGTCCAGGTCCACGCCGGAGTCCATGATGCCGATGGTGACGCCGCGGCCGTCCCAGGTCGGGTGCGCGGCCTTGAAGGCCTCCGCCCCGGTCTCACTGGTCGGCATGTACGGGTTGACGGCCGGGGTGTCCGCACCCGGGCCGGACAGGGTCTGGCCCTGCTTGGCGGGCTTCGCGCCGGCCGGGGCGGCCTCGGGGGTGGGATCGGGCAGCTTGATGGTCTCGTCGAGGTCGACGGCGGAGACACCGGGCAGCGTGGCGGCCTTCAGGACCTTCGAGGTGGGCACCTTGGCCAGCACGTAGCCGACCTGGTCGTAGCGCTGGCTGACGGTCGCGCCGAGGCCCTTGAGGCCGTCCGCGACCTTCTTGGCGGAGCCCTGCTCGGCAGCGATGATCAGGGTGACGGTGGGGGCGCGCTTGGCCTCCGCCTCGCTGAGCAGCTTGGCGTCGTGCGCGCCGAGCGTCTCGGCGGCGGTCGGCTGCCCGTCGGTAGGGGCCGTGGCGGGAGCGGCGCTCGCGGTCGCGGCGCCACTTGCGACGGTCATGGCACCAGCGGCCAGGACCGACGCGAAGAGCGCGGCGGAGGTACGCCGGCTCCAACTGGGGGTTTGACTCACGTTCTCTTCCTCCAGAGAACAGGGCCCCTTCGGAGAACAGGGCACGTGAGGTGATCTTTGGAGGTATGGGCGTCGGTGTCACTACCGGGGCGCGGGTTGTGACCAGTCCGTGACTCGGATCAGCCCCCATCGTCATTCTTGAAGTGCTATCGGTCGATGTCAGCTGACGGTTCGGCCGATATGGACGCCGGGTCGGTGCCGGCCGCCAGCAGCTCGGGGGCCTGTGGCTGGCGGGGCGCGACCTCGACCTGTGCCGGGGCGGCCAGTTCCTGGTCGGAGACGCCGAGCTCGGCCAGCTTGCGGGCGCTGACCAGCACCCGCGCCTCCAACGAGCCGACCGCCCGGTTGTACGCGGTCACCGCTCCACCCAGCGACGCGCCCAGCTTGGCGACGTGGTCGCCCAGCGTGGACAGCCGCCCGTACAGCTCGCGGGCCAGCGAGTGCACGGTGGCCGCGTTGCGGGCCAGCGCCTCCTGCCGCCACGAGTACGCCACCGTACGCAGCAGCGCCACCAGGGTGGCCGGCGTGGCCAGCACCACGTTGCGGGCGAAGGCGTGCTCCAGCAGCGTCGGGTCGCGCTGCAACGCCACGTCGAGGAACGGGTCGGCCGGCACGAAGAGCACCACGAACTCGGGCGAGGGGTCGAACGCGGCCCAGTAGGACTTGGCGGCCAGTGCGTCCACGTGCGCCCGCAGGTGCCGGGCGTGCGCGTCGAGGTGGCTGTCCCGGCCCCGCTCGTCGCGCGCCTCCATCGCGGTCAGGTACGCGTCGAAGGGCGCCTTGGCGTCGACCACCACGCTCCGGCCGCCGTGCAGGCGGACCACCAGGTCGGGGCGGACCCCCTGGTGGTCGGTGGCGGCGGTGACCTGCTCGTTGAAGTCGCAGTGCTCCAGCATGCCGGCCGCCTCGACGATCCGGCGCAGCTGATGCTCGCCCCAGCGGCCCCGGACCTGCGGGGCGCGCAGCGCCGCGACGAGCTGCTTGGTCTCGGTACGCAGCTCCCCGGAGACCGTGTTCATCGCCCGCACCTGCTCGCGCAGCTCGGCGTACGCGTCGACCCGGTCGCGTTCCAGCTCGGCGACGCGCTGCTCGTAGCGGCGGAGGGTGTCGTGCAGCGGCGCCACCGCCCGCGCCACGGCCTCCTGGGACTGGGCCGTCGCCTCGTAGCTGAGCGCCCGCATCGACTGCTCCAGCCGCCCCTCACCCTCCCGGGTGGCGGCCAGGGTCGCCGCCAGCCTGGCCACCTCGGCCGCCGACCGGGCCCGGGCGGCCAGCCAGCCCACCGCGCCGCCGGCGGCGAGACAGATGATCACCACGGCCAGCGTTGCGAAGCTCGTCACCCTCCGAAGCTTGCCAAACGGGTGCGACGTGCCCCCGGTGGGTACCGTCGAGTCATGAGAGCTGCGCTGTGCCTGGTCCTGGTGCTGATGCTCGGAGGTGCGCTGGTGTTCTGGCGGTCAGGGAGCAGGTCCCGGCAGGCCACCGAGCTGGCCGACGCCCGCGCCGAGGCGCAGCGCTGGTATGAGCGGCTCGGCGGGCAGTTGATGAACCTGCACGGCGACGCCCCGGCGGTCCGCCAGGCGCTGGCCGACGCGGGGGAGCGGTACAACGCGGCCGGTTCGCAGCTGGAGCAGGCGCGTACCCCGCACCAGTTCGCGCTGGCCCGGGAGACCGCGCTGGAGGGGCTGGCGTACATCCGGGCGGCGCGGACCGCGCTGGGCATCGACCCGGGGCCGGAACTGCCGCCGCTGGCCGCCGCCCGGGGCGCCGGAGCGCTGACCAAGGAGCGCGAGGTCAACGTGCAGGGGCAGACCTACCGGGCCGGCCCCCGGCCGGGCAACCAGACGCCGTACTACTACCCCGGCGGCACCTGGCAGGGGCGGCGGGTGCCCGCCGGCTGGTACTCGACGCCGTGGTGGAAGACAGCGCTCGGCGCCGGCGCCGGCGTGCTCGGCGGCATGCTGATCGCCGACGCGCTCTTCTCGCCCGCCTTCGCCGACCCCGGTCACGGCTACGAGGCCGGCTACCAGGAGGGCTTCCAGGACGGCTTCGGCGACGGCCAGGACCACAGCGGCCAGGAATACGGCGGCCAGGACTTCGGCGGCCAGGGCGGCAACGACTTCGGCGGTGACCAGTTCACCGGCTACCAGGGCGACTACCCCGGTGCCGGTGGGGGCGACTACGGCGGCGGCGACTTCGGCGGCTTCGGGGGCGGCGACTTCGGCGGCGGCGACTGGTGACCGCCGCCGCCGGTCTCCGGCTCCGGCGTTAAGAGGGGCCCCCTGCTGTGCGAAATGCGTTAACAGGGGGCCCTTCCTTACCCCTCAGCCGGTGTTGCGCATGCCGGCGGCGATGCCGTTGACCGTGGTCAGCAGCGCCCGCTCCAGCGCCGTACCGTCGTTGGGGCCGCGGCGTCCGCCCGGCGCGGTGGCCACCGAGCGGCCGGCGGCGCCGGAGTCGCGATACTGGCGCAGGAGCGCCACCTGGAGGTGGTGCAGCGGCTCCAGGTAGGTGTCCCGCACGGCCAGGGTGCGCTGGAGGACGGGTGAGTTGTCCAGCAGAGCCGGCGAGGCGGTGACCGCCAGCACCTCCTGCTTGGTCAGCTCGTACTCCTGCCGGATCTTGTCGAAGATCGGGTGCAGCTTCTTCGGGACCAGCGTCTCCACGTACCGGTGGGCGATGTGCAGGTCGGTCTTGGTCAGCATCATCTCCACGTTCGACAGGAACGTGCGGAAGAAGTGCCAGTTGCGGTGCATCTCGGCGAGCACGTCCGCCAGGCCGGCGGCCCGCGCGGCGGCCAGGCCGGAGCCCACGCCGAACCAGCCGGGGACGATCTGCCGGGTCTGGGTCCAGCCGAACACCCACGGGATGGCCCGCAGGCCCGCCAGACCGGCGCCGGTGTTCGGCCGCTTCGCCGGCCGGGAGCCGATGTTCAGCGCGCCGAGCAGCTCGGTGGGGGTGGAGGCCCAGAAGTACGCCGGCAGGTCCGGATCCTCGACCAGCGACCGGTACGACCGGTACGCCGACTCGGAGACCACGTCCATCGTGGCGTCCCAGCGTTCCAGCATCTCGGCCGGCTGTCGGGGCGCGGTGTGCAGCAGTGTCGCCTGGAGTACCGCCGCCACGGTCAGCTCCAGGTTCTCCCGGGCCAGCGCGGGCAGCGTGTACTTGTCGGAGATGACCTCGCCCTGCTCGGTCACCTTGATCGCGCCGTCCAGCGTGCCGTACGGCTGGGCCAGGATCGCGTCGTGGGTGGGGCCGCCGCCCCGGCCCACCGTGCCGCCCCGGCCGTGGAAGAGCCGCAGGTGCACGCCGTGCCGGGCGGCCACGTCGCGCAGTGCCCGCTGGGCCCGGTGGATGGACCACTGGCTGGTGGTGATGCCGGCCTCCTTGTTGGAGTCGGAGTAGCCCAGCATCACCTCCTGTACGTCCCCCCGGGCCGCGACCAGCGCCCGGTACGCGGGCAGCGACAGCAGCTCGTCCAGCAGCTCGCCGCCGCTGTTCAGCTCGGCCGGGGTCTCCAGCAGCGGCACGAAGCCGATCCGGGCCCGGCCGCTGTGCACGTCGATCAGGCCGGCCTCGCGGGCCAGCACCACCGCGGCGAGCACGTCGTCCACGCCGAGGGTCATCGAGATGATGTACGACTCGATCACCTCGGTGCCGAACCGGTCCTGGGCCTCGCGGATCGCCCCGAACACGTCGAACGTCTTCTGTGCCGACTCGGTGAGCGGGGTGTCCTGGGTGGACAGCGGCCGCCGGCCGGTCAGCTCGTCGGCGAGCAGCTTGGTGCGCTCCAGCCGGGTCAGCGACGGGTAGTCGGACACCTCGCCGACCGCCGCGTACAGCTGCGCGAGCACCTCGTGGTGCTTCTCGGCGTGCTCGCGGACGTCCATGGTCGCCAGGTGCAGCCCGAACGCGGAGACCGCGCGGATCGTCGAGGCGAGCCGGCCCACCGCGGTCAGCTGCCCGGAGTTGCGGGCCAGCGAGGCGCGCAGCAGCTCCAGGTCGGCGATCAGTTCGGCCGAGCCGCGGTAGTCCCGGCCCGGTACGTGGGCGGTGCCGGTGCGCAGCCGCTCCCGGGTGTTGGCCAGCTTCGCCTTCACGCACCGTGCCTTGAGCCGGTACGGCTCCTCGGCGTTGACCCGGCGGAACCGGGGCGCCACCTCGGGCAGCGCGTCCAGGTCGGCGGCGAGGCTGGCGGAGAGGTCCAGCGAGACCGCCCGCAGCCGGCGGGAGACGGAGACCTCCCTGATCAGCGTGTCCATCGCCTTCTCGGTGGCCTCGATGCCGTGCTCGTGCTGAATCCGCAGCACCTCGCGGGTGACCGTGGGGGTGACGAAGGGGTTGCCGTCCCGGTCGCCGCCGATCCAGGTGCCGAAGGTCAGCGGGCGGGCGGTCGGCGAGGTCTCCACGCCGAGGGTGCGCAGCGTGTCGGCGAGGTCGTCGAGGACCTGCGGGGCGGCCTCGGCGTAGAGGTCGCGCAGGTAGTAGATGGCGTTGCGGGCCTCGTCGGTCGGATCCGGCCGGTCCAGCCGCAGCTCGTCGGTCTGCCACATCAGGTCCAGCAGCTCGGCCAGGCGCCGGTTGGCCGGGCCCTCGTCGCTGGCGCCGTAGAGGATGGCGTTGGCGGTCTCGGCGTCCAGCTCGTCGGCGACGGCGCGCAGCTTGGACAGGATCGACCGGCGGGCCGCCTCGGTCGGGTGGGCGGTGAAGACGGGGCGTACCGCGAGCCGGCGGGCCACCGCCGCGATCTCCTCGGCTGGCACCCCGCGTTCGGCGATCATTTTGGCCGCCTGGTCCAGCCAGCCGCCGTGCATGGCCCGGCGTCGGCGCAGGTCGCGGGCCCGGTGTACCTGCTCGGTGATGTTGGCCAGGTGGAAGTAGGTGGAGAAGGCCCGGGCCAGCTTGGTGCCGGTGGTGACGTCGAGCCCGGCCAGGCGCTGGGCGGCGGCGGGGGCGTCGGAGCGGACCTGGGCCCTGATCTCCTCCACCAGGTCGAGCAGCGGGCGGCCCTCCTGCCGCGCGAGGGTCTGCCCGAGCAGCGTGCCGAGGCGGCGGATGTCGGCCCGCAGTGCGGCGTCCGGGCCGTCGTGGTCGTGCTGGTCGGTCACGGGTGCGCTCCTTACGAGAGTACGAAGGACAGCGCTGTCCGACTCCCTGGATCGTATCCGCGTTCGGCCGGCCGACAGGAGGGGGACGGGGTAATGATCTGCACTCTGGGACGGGCGGGCCGGTTCAGCCATCGGCGGCCGACCTGTCGGACGTGCTCGGGCGGCCCCTCGCGGCCCGCACCGCGCGCCGGTGCGTCCGGAAGATCGTCGCGCCGACCAGTCCGAGGATCCCGAGCACGGCCCAGAGCAGCAGCCCGACCAGCGGCCAGCGGCTGGACCGCCAGTCGAAGTAGACCGCGGCCTTGAGCAGGTCGGTGGCGAGCCCGGGGACGTTCCACCGGTGCATCCCGCGCAGGAACGCGGGCAGGAACTCCGGGGCGTAGATGCCGCCCGAGCCGGGATTGCCGAGCACCACCAGCAGCAGGATCACCAGCCCGGTGCCGAGCAGCCCCAGCCAGCCCTGCACCGCCGCGGCGACCATGCCGGCGGAGAACACGGTGAGGGCGCCCACCATGGCGACCGCCGGGACGTTGTGGTCCCAGATGTCCAGCACCGGCCCGACCAGTACCGCGCCGATGATGCCGAGCAGCACGGAGTGCACCGCGAGGGTGGCGATCCGCAGGCCGGCTCGGGGCAGGCTGCGGGGCGCGGTGCCGAGCGAGACGCCCAGCGCGGTGGACGCCAGGTAGCCCCCGAGCACCAGGCCGACCGCCAGGTAGAAGGGCACCAGCCCGCGCGGGTCGTTGGCGGAGACCGGCACCTCGTCGGTGACCTGGAGCGGCAGGTTGGCCTGCCGGGCAGCCTGGGTGAGCACCTGGGTGACCAGGTCGGTGGCGGCGGGCGCGGCGGCGCTGGCCGTGGCCAGGGTCAGGCCGCCGCCCGGGTCGGAGTGCAGCACCGCGTACACCTCGCGGTCGGTCAGGGCCTGCATGGCGCGGTCCTGGTTGTCGTACCCGACGGGTTTGATCGCGTCGGTGCGGGCCCGGACGGCGGCCAGCACCGCCTGGGCGCGCTGGTCGCCGATGGCCACCCCGACCGGGACGTCGCGCGGGGTCGGCTTGTGCAGCGCCCCGACGTAGGCCGCGATGAACGCGGTGGCCAGGGCGAGCGTGCCGACCAGCAGCGCCGCCGCACGTGGCAGCCAGTCCCGTACCGGCAGGTCCCGCTCCGCCTCGTCCACAGGGTCAGCCTATTAATCTGAAATGCCTGGCCTGGGTCGTTTCGCCACCGCAAAATCGCTGGCCCGGCCGGATAACGTCCGATCATGAGCAACCCCAGCTATCCGCCCAAGCCCCGGCCGGGCGACCGGGTCGCGGTCGTCTCACCCTCCGCCGGCCTGCCCGGTCTCTTCCCGCACGTGTACGAGCTGGGCCTGCGCCGGCTCCGGGAGGAGTTCGGCCTGGAGCCGGTGGAGTATCCGACCACCCGGCAGTTGGGGGCCGACCCGCGCGACCGGGCGCGGGACCTGACCGCTGCCTTCGCCGACCCGACGATCACCGCGGTGCTCGCCACCGTCGGCGGGGAGGACCTGATCACGGTCACCCCGTACCTGGACGACGAGGTGCTGGCGGCCAACCCGAAGCCGTACTACGGCTACTCGGACAACACCAACGTTCTCAACCACCTGTACCGCCTGGGGTTGGTGGCGTACCACGGTGGGTCGGTGCTGGTGCACCTCGGCCGGCCCGGCAAGCCGCACCCGCTCACCTTCGACTCGCTGCGCGCCGCCCTCTTCACCTCCGGGTGGTACGAGCTGACCCCGGCCGCCGAGTGGGGCGACCAGCCGAACGACTGGCGGGATCCGGAGACCCTGGCGTACGAGCCGGTGATGTTCCCGGGCGAGGGCTGGCGCTGGCAGGGGCCGGCGACCGTGATGCAGGGCCGTACGTGGGGCGGGAACCTGGAGATCCTGCACTGGCTCATGGCCGCCGACCGGGTGCCGTCACCGGCGGAGCTGGCCGGGTCGGTGCTGCTCGTCGAGACGTCGGAGGAGCTGCCCTCGGCCACCGAGGTCTTCCGCATCCTGCGCAACATGGGTGAGCGAGGGCTGCTCGCCGGCTTCCCCGCGATCGTGGTCGGCCGGGCCAAGGCGTGGGACTTCGACCGGCCGCACACGCCGGAACAACGGCGTGAGTTCGCCGACGACCAGCGGGACGCCGTCATGCGAGCGGTGGCGACCTACAACCCCGACGCGGTGGTGGTCCTCGACGTCGACCTCGGCCACACCGACCCGCAGCTGATCATCCCGTACGGCGGGGAGATCCGGGTCGACGCCGTCGAGCGCCGGATCAGCGTCCGCTACTGACACCGACCTCGTGCGCTGAGCCCGGCGTCCGTACGCCCGGCCGGCGCGCTCGGTCCGCTGGACGGCGGTCGCTCGGTCAGTGGAACGTCATGGGTGCTGGGGGTCGGGTTTGACGCCCATGACGTTCCACCGACGCCCGGTACCGGCTACTCGATGGCCCGGACGAAGACGCCGGCGCCGGGGGCGCCCTCGACGAGCCCGCCCGAACGAGCTGCACCTGTCCCGCCTCATCGGCACCGCCGGGCGAGGCGACGAGGTGATTCAGGTCAGGAACGGTCTGTGGTGGATGGACGTCGGCCCCACCCCGCCGTCCGGCCTGTTGCTGGAACTCTCCGCAGGCCCGGATGTCGACCGCTGGCCGATCGACCTGGCCCAGTCCCGTTCGCTGGCACACCGGTCCAGCCGCTGGTACGCCGGCTCGGTCCAGGCTCGGCCCGAGCCGCTTGACGGCTCGCCGAGCCGCAACATCCACTCCGGTTGCGGGACATCGCGGTGTCCACCGAACGTGGATACCGCAACATTCCGCAGCTGGAGTGGACCTTGACCGGGCGGGACGAGGCGGATCAGGTGTCGAGGACGGCGAAGGCGCGGACCGGGAAGGTGCCCATGCCGGCCACCATCGGCGGCGCGGCAGTGAACCGGAAGCCCTCCGGGGGCAGATCGCCCAGGTTGGTCAGGTGCTCCACGATCGGGATGCCGGCGGCGAGCAGGGCGCTGTGCGCGGGGCGCTCACCGGCCGCCGCCGGGGTCATGTCGTCGATGTTGATCGAGTCGATGCCGACCAGGGTCGCCCCCGCCTCGACCAGCCAGTCGGCACCGTCCCCGGTGAGGTGGGGGGCGTCGGGGGCGGCGTACCGGTCGGTGCCGAAGTTCGCGTCCCAGCCGGTGTGCAGCAGCACCGCCCGCCCGGCCACGTCGTACGGGGCGAGCATCAGCCGGTCCACGGCCCGGGTGCCGGCCGGTACCCGGACCACGATCCCGGGCAGGTCGGCGAGACGGTCCAGCGGTACGCCGGTGAGATCCGGCCCGTCGGCCCAGCGGTGGGCGGGCGTGTCGACGTAGGTGCCGGTGTTGGCGATCATGTCGATCCGGGCGACATGGAACTCGACGCCCGGCGCGTAGTTCGCCCGGGACGCCTCGCGGGTCAGCCAGTCGGTGATCCGGGGTGCCGGCCAGCCGGGCAGGGTGGTCATCCCGTCGGTGATCACGTGGCTCAAGTCGACAAGTCGCCGGCCGCCGTCACCCGGTGGGACGGCGACTCCCCGGCCGCCCTTGTGCGGCTCCTCGACAACGGTCCTGTTGGTGATCCGCACCTCGCCCACCATGAGCAGCCCGAGGTGCCGGACGAGGAGCGCGCCCAGGGCCGCGTCGTCGATCTCCGGGCCGGGGATGTCCAACCGGAATCCCTCGGTGCGCAACCCGCCGCCGTTGGCGAAGCCGATCTCCGCGTCGAACACCGCCCGGTACTCAGCCATACCGTCACCGCACCACGTCCGCCGCCGCCGGTCAAGATCCTTTCCACCCGCCCACCACCCCCTGCCGTCGCCCGCCCGGCCATGCCCGCCCCGTCGCGCCAAACTTTCTCCCGCGCCGTGCGCCACCCCGACGCGGCGCTCGGGAGCGCCCTCTTTCCAGGAACTTGTGCGGGGTGCGGGTGCGGGTGCGGGGGGTGCGGGGGCGGGGTTTGGGCGGGCGGGGAAACCGCGGGCGGGGAAACGGCGCGGGTGGGCGGCGGCTGGGGCCCGGAATGTCCGGGGCGGGGGATAGTCTCGAACGGTGCACCCCCCGTCCGGCTGGACGCGGGGTCGTCGCCGTGCGCCGACCTCTTCTGGAAGTGATCACAGATGCTCACCGGACTCTTCTCCGCCGCCCTGGCCGACCCCGGGCTGGCCCGGGCGCGTGACCTGGCGCGCTCCGGTGCCGCACAGGTCGACGGCCTCGACATCACCGCCCCGGCCGCGCTGCGTCCGTTCGCCGTCGCCGCCGTGGCGGCCGACGAGCCGGCCGGCGGCGCGGGGCGGCCGGTGCTGGCGGTGACGGCGACCACCCGCGAGGCCGACGATCTCGTCACGGCGCTGGGCAGCCTGCTGCCGCCGGAGCAGGTGGCCGTCTTCCCCTCCTGGGAGACGCTGCCGCACGAGCGGCTCTCGCCGCGTTCCGACACGGTCGGGCGGCGGCTGGCCGTGCTGCGCCGGCTGGCGCATCCGGAGGCCGCCGACGCGCACGGGCGTACCGGGCCGTTGCGGGTGGTCGTGGCGCCCGTCCGGTCGCTCCTGCAGCCGCAGCTGAAGGGGCTCGGCGACCTGGAGCCGGTGCAGCTCGCCGCCGGTGACGAGGCGGACCTGGAGGAGGTCGCCCGCCGGCTGACCGACATGGCGTACGCCCGGGTCGACCTGGTCACCAAGCGGGGCGAGTTCGCCGTTCGCGGCGGCATCCTCGACGTCTTCCCGCCCACCGACGAGCACCCGTCGCGGGTCGAGTTCTGGGGCGACGAGGTGGAGGAGATCCGCACCTTCGCCGTCGCCGACCAGCGCACCATCGAGCAGGTCGCCCAGCTCTGGGCGCCGCCCTGCCGTGAGCTGCTGCTCACCCCGGCGGTGCGGAAGCGGGCCGCCGTGCTCGCCGAGGAGCATCCGGAGCTGGCCGAGATCCTCGACAAGCTCGCCGAGGGCATCCCGGTCGAGGGGATGGAGTCGCTGGCCCCGGCGCTGATCGGTGGCGACTCGATGGAGCTGCTGCTGGACTGCATGCCGGCCGGCACCCACGTCGTCCTCTGCGATCCGGAGCGGATCCGCACCCGGGCGCACGACCTGGTGCGTACCTCGGAGGAGTTCCTGCAGGCCAGCTGGGCCGCGGCCGCCGTCGGGGGCCAGGCCCCGGTCGACCTCGGCGCCGCCGCCTTCCGGACCCTGGCCGACGTACGCACGGCGGCTCGCGCCCTGCGTCAGCCCTGGTGGACGCTGGCCCCGTTCGGCTTGGGCGAGGCGGAGGCCACGCCGGCGCGGCAGCCGTGGGAGGACGAGCCGGTCGAGGTCGACGTGACCCCGGACGACGCGATCGCGGTGACCCTGGCCGCCCAGCCGGCGCCGCTCTACCACGGCGAGACCGCCCGGGTGGTCGACGACCTCAAGCGGTGGGCCGGCGAGGGCTGGTCGATCGCGCTGGTCTTCGAGGGGCACGGCCCCGCCCAGCGGGCCGTCGAGGTGCTCCGCGACGCCGGCCTCGGTGCCCGGCTCACCGAGGAGGTCCCGACCGCGCCGGCTCCCGGCGAGCTGCTGGTTTCGTGCGGCTGCCTGACCGGCGGCTTCGTCGACGAGGCGTCCCGGTTCGTGCTGCTGACCGGCAATGACGTCACCGGTGGCCGGGGCACCTCCACCCGCGACATGCGCAAGATGCCCAGCCGGCGGCGCAACACCATCGACCCGCTGGAGCTCAAGGCGGGCGACCACGTGGTGCACGAGCAGCACGGCATCGGCCGGTACGTCGAGCTGGTGCAGCGCACGGTCAACGGCGCCAGCCGGGAATACCTGGTCATCGAGTACGCGCCGAGCAAGCGCGGCCAGCCGGGCGACCGGCTCTTCGTCCCCACCGACCAGCTCGACCAGCTCTCCCGGTACGTCGGCGGCGAGCAGCCCACCCTGCACAAGATGGGCGGCTCGGACTGGCAGAAGTCCAAGGCCCGCGCCCGCAAGGCGGTCCGCGAGATCGCCGCCCAGCTCATCCAGCTCTACGCCGCCCGCAAGGCGTCCAAGGGGCACAACTTCGGCCCGGACACCCCGTGGCAGCGGGAGCTGGAGGACGCCTTCCCCTGGCAGGAGACGCCGGACCAGCTCGCCGCGATCGAAGAGGTCAAGCGGGACATGGAGCAGACCGTCCCGATGGATCGGCTGATCTGCGGCGACGTCGGCTACGGCAAGACCGAGATCGCGGTCCGCGCGGCGTTCAAGGCGGTGCAGGACGGCAAGCAGGTGGCCGTGCTGGTGCCCACCACCCTGCTCGTGCAGCAGCACTACAACACCTTCGCCGAGCGGATGAGCCAGTTCCCGATCACCATCCGGCAGCTGTCCCGGTTCCAGACGCCGAAGGAGACCGAGCAGACGCTGGCGATGGTCGCCGACGGCACCGCCGACATCGTCATCGGCACCCACCGGCTGCTCCAGGCGTCCACCCGGTTCAAGCAGCTCGGACTGGTCATCATCGACGAGGAGCAGCGCTTCGGCGTCGAGCACAAGGAGCACCTGAAGACCCTGCGCGCCTCGGTCGACGTGCTGGCCATGTCGGCCACCCCGATCCCGCGCACGCTGGAGATGGCGATCACCGGCATCCGGGAGATGTCCACCATCGCCACCCCGCCGGAGGAGCGGCACCCGGTGCTCACCTTCGTCGGCGCGTACGACGACAAGCAGGTGGCCGCCGCGATCCACCGTGAGCTGCTCCGCGACGGACAGGTCTTCTACCTGCACAACCGGGTGGAGTCGATCGAGAAGGCGGCCCGCCGGATCCGGGAGCTGGTGCCCGAGGCCCGGGTGGCGGTGGCGCACGGCCAGATGGGCGAGGAAGCGCTCGAGAAGGTGATGGTCGGCTTCTGGGAGAAGGAGTTCGACGTTCTGGTCTGCACCACGATCGTGGAGTCCGGCATCGACATCCCGAACGCCAACACCCTGATCGTGGAGCGGGCCGATCTGCTCGGCCTGGCCCAGCTGCACCAGATCCGGGGCCGGGTCGGTCGCGGCCGGGAGCGGGCGTACGCGTACTTCCTCTACCCGTCCGACCGGCCACTGACGGAGAACGCGCACGAGCGGCTGGCCACCATCGCCCAGCACACCGAGCTGGGCGCGGGCATGTACGTGGCGATGAAGGACCTGGAGATCCGCGGCGCCGGCAACCTGCTCGGCGGCGAGCAGTCCGGCCACATCGAGGGCGTCGGCTTCGACCTGTACGTCCGGATGGTCGGCGAGGCCGTCTCCGCCTTCAAGGGCGAGCAGCCGGCGGAGGAGACCGAGGTCAAGGTGGACCTGCCGGTCGACGCGCACCTGCCGCACGACTACGTCGGGGTGGAGCGGCTGCGCCTGGAGATGTACCGCAAGCTGGCCGAGGCCCGCGACGAGGAACGGTTGCGCGAGGTGGTCGCCGAGATGACCGACCGGTACGGCGAGCCGCCCGCCCCGGTGCAGAACCTGGTCGCGGTGGCCCGGTTCCGGCTGCTGGCCCGCCGGTACGGCCTGACCGACGTCTCGATGCAGGGCAAGCACATCCGGTTCGGCCCGCTGCCACTGCCCGACTCGAAGCAGCTGCGGCTCAAGCGCTACCACCCGGATTCGGTCTACAAGCAGGCGCTCGACCAGGTCAGCGTGCCCCGGCCGAGCACCCGCCGGGTCGGCGGCGAGCCGCTGCGCGACCAGGCGCTGCTGGAGTGGTGCGCCCAGCTCCTCTCCGACGTGCTCGGCAAGCCCGAGGAGCTGGCCGGTTCTGCCAGCCCCGCAGTGGCGAGCGAAAGGTGATGCGGCGAGCCGGTTGCGGGGCAGCCGGCCGGGGCGGGGGCGCGGTGAGCCGTTGCCGGTGGGCGACGTCACAGCAGCTTCGCGGGCATGAGAGAGTGGCCGTCATGCGTGCTCGCCGTCTCATCGCCGCCGCCAGCGTCGCGGCCCTCGCTGTGCTCTCCCTCGCCGCCTGCGGCCGGTCCGCCCCGACCGTCGCCGCGTACGTGGGAGACCGGACGTACTCCGTCGATCGGGTCAACGAGATCTACGAGGACGCCCAGGCGCAGTACGCGGAAGCGGTCCGCGCCCAGGGGTCGCGGATGGGCGCGACCCCACCCCCGGAGGAGCTGCGCTCCTCGGTGACCCGGCAGGACGTGGTGAACCTGCTGGTCAGTGTCGAGCTGGGCAAGCGCCTGGTGGCCGAGAAGGACATCCAGGTCGTCGACGAGGTCTCCCCGGAACAGCTCCAGCCGCACCTCCAGCTGCCGGCCACCGCCGAGTACACCATGCTCTGGGGCGAGTGGGCGGACATCTCCACCGCGCTCCAACGGCAGTTGCCCCCGGCCGACCTGGGCGACGACGCGGTGATGGCCGTCTACCACGCCATCGCGAAGGCCGGGGCGATCCAGGCCGGGCTGTCGGTCGGCGAGGTCCGGCGGATGTTCGGCGAGGGCGGCTTCGTGCGGAGTGGCACCGCGCTCAGCTCGGCCCTGCGCGAGGAGGCCGAGAAGGCCGGCACCTCGGTGAACCCCAGGTACGGGCAGGTCGGCGTGCCGTCGATGGTCAGTAACGGCCAGTCGCTGATCTTCTACTCGCTGCCCTACATCAACCACGACGGCCCGGTCACCGACATCTCCACGCCGGAGCCGAAGGCCAGCGAGTCGACCGGCAGCGTCGCCCCCTGAGCATGACCGCCCGGATCGTCCTGCTGGTCACCTCGCCCCGGCTGCCGGCCGGGCTGCTGACCGCGCCCGCCTGGGACGCCGTACGCTCCGCGCCGGTGCTGGCCGGCGCGGAGAGCGAGCTGACGGCGGCGGTTCGGGCGGCGGGCGCCGAGGTCACGGTGGTGGCCGAGGGTGCCACCCAGGCGTTGCTCGACACGGTGGCGGCGCACGGCACCGCGGTCTGGCTGGCCGGCCCGGCCGGCGACGAGGCCCTCGCCCGGGAGCTGGGGCTGCGGCTGGCCCGCGAGCCGGGCCTGGCCGAGTTGGAGCTGATGTACGGCTCCTGGGATCCGCCGGGTGCCCGGCTGCTCGACGCGGTCGAGGTGATGGACCGGCTCGCCTCCCCGGGCGGTGACCCGTGGAAGCGGGCGCAGACCCACCGCAGCCTCGCCGGCTTCCTGCTCGAGGAGTGCTACGAGGCGTACGACGCGATCAGCGCCGACGACACCGACGCGCTCCGCGAGGAGTTGGGCGACGTGCTGCTCCAGGTGCTGCTGCACGCCCGGCTCGCCGAGGAGTTGCCGGAGGGGAAGCGCTGGACGGTCGACGACGTGGCCGGCGGCCTGGTCGACAAGATGGTCCGGCGCAATCCGCACGTCTTCTCCGGTGAGCAGGCCGGCTCGATCGAGGAGATCGAGGCGAACTGGGAGCGGATCAAGCGGGCCGAGAAGACCCGCGAGTCGGTGCTGGACGGCATCGCGCTGAGCCAGCCCGCGCTCGCCCTGGCCGCGAAGATCCTGGACCGGGCCGGGCGGATCGGCCTGGCGGTGCCGCCACCGCTGGCCGAGTCCCAGGTGGATCCGGAGGCGCGCCTCGGCGCCGGCCTCCTGGCCACGGTCGCCGCCGCCCGCCAGGCCGGCATCGACCCCGAGGCGGCCCTCCGCCGCGCCACCCTCGCCTACGCCACCGCCGTCCGCGCCGCCGAACGCGCCCCCCACCCCGCGCCGCCCACCGCCGACGAGAGTTGATCAAGAAGTTTGCGTCGGAAAAGCGGGAAGGCTGACGCAAACTCCTTGATCAACGAGAACGGTGGGATCGACCGAACCGTCGGGGGAGATCGGTAGGGTCGGGGTGTGGAAGCGTTTGTGCCGCTGGCGGAGCGGATCGTCGAGGCGTTGCTGGAGAGCCGGCCCGGGCTGGCCACGTCGGCCGGGGACCACCGCTACGACGACCGACTGCCCGACCTCTCCGCCGATGCCCGCGCCGCCGACCAGGCCATGCTGCGGGACGCGGCCGACGCGCTCTCCGAGCTGGACCCGGACTCGCTGGACGTCGAGGAGCGGGTCGACCACGCGCTGCTGAGCAGCCTGGTCGACCGGGAGCTGTTCGAGGCGGCGGAGATCCGCGCGTACGAGTGGGACCCGCTGCGGCACAACCCCGGCCCGCTGCTGCATGCCCTGCTGGCTCGCCCGTTCGCGCCGGCCGAGGAGCGGCTGACCTCCCTGGCCGGCCGGCTGGCGGCCGTACCCGATGCCCTGGCGACCGCGCGCGCGACGCTGCGCGACATGCCGCGCATCCACGCGGAGACGGCGGTCGGGCAGTTCACCGGCACGGCGGCGCTGATCCGCGACGAGCTGCCGGGGCTGCTGGCCGAGGCACCCGCGCTGTTCGACCGGGTGGAGCCGGCGGCGACCGCGGCGACCGCCGCGCTGGAGGAGTTCGTGGCCTGGCTGCGGATCGGGCTGGCCGCCGACGCCGGCCCGGGGCGCGACCCCCGGCTGGGCCGCCGGCGCTGGGAGGCGCGGCTCTGGCACACCCTGGACACCGAGCTGAGCGCCGCGGAGGTCCAGCGTCGCGCCTGGGCCAACCTGGACCGGGTCACCGCGGAGATCCGCGAGGCGGCCGTCGAGCTGGTCGGCGGCCCGGCCGACGACGAGACGGTACGCCGGGCCCTGGGCCTGCTCGCCGCCGAACACCCCGACGACGCCACGATCGTGGAGCTCGCCTCGGTCACCCTCGACGAGGCGACCGATTTCGTCCGGGCGCACGACGTGGTCAGCCTGGTCGACGACCCGTGCGTGATCCAGGAGATGCCGGAGTTCGCCCGGGGGGTGGCGGTGGCGTACTGCGACTCGCCGGGCCCCCTGGAGACGGCGAACGTGCCCACCTTCTACTGCATCGCGCCCACCCCGGAGGGCTGGCCCGCCCAGCGGGTCGAGTCGTTCTACCGGGAGTACAACGACCACATGATCCGGAATCTGACCGTGCACGAGGCGATGCCCGGTCACTTCCTCCAGCTCGCCCACGCCCGCCGGTACGCCGGCCCGACCCGGGTCCGGCCGCTCACCGAGTCGGGGGTGTTCGTCGAGGGCTGGGCGGTCTACGCCGAGGAACTGATGGCCGGCCTCGGCTTCGGCGGCCTGCCGGTGCGCCTCCAGCAGCTGAAGATGCAGCTGCGGATGACCATCAACGCGCTGCTCGACCAGCTCGTGCACTGCGAGGGCCTGTCCGAGGCGGAGGCGATGGCGCTGATGACCGGGCGCGGCTTCCAGGAGGAGGGTGAGGCGGCCGGCAAGTGGCGGCGGGCGTTGCTCAGCTCCACCCAGCTCTCCACGTACTTCGTCGGCTACAGCGAGATGGCCGACATCGCCCGCGCCCGCCCGGCCGGAGTGTCGGTCCGCGACTGGCACGACACCATGCTGGCGCACGACTGCCCGCCCCCACGCCACCTGCGCACCCTGCTCGGGCTGTAAGGAAGGGCACCTTGTTAACGCCTTCGGTAGAGCAGGGGCCCCCTGTTAACACCTGACCGGGCGGCCCGCCCGGGTTCAGCGCGGCGCGCTTGCGGCGACGGTGTCGATCAGCCAGCGCGAGATCGAGTACGCCGGCGGCAACTCCGCCGGCAGCGCGTCCACCGGGAACCAGCGCGCGTCCGTGAGCTCCCTGGCGTCCACCACCGGCTCGGCGGCCGGGTCCGACACGGTGGCGGTGAAGCCGGCGAGCAGGGTGCCCGGCCCGGACATCGCCCAGGGCTGGCTGTCGACGTAGGTGGGCCGGCCGATGGTCAGCCCGACCTCCTCGGCGACCTCACGGTGGGCGGCCGCCTCCAGCGACTCGCCCGCCTCGACGAAGCCGGCCACCAGCGCCCACAGCTGCGTCGGCCCGTATGCGTGCCGGACCAGCAGCACCTCGTCGGGGCCGCCCGCCCGGCCGGGACGGGTGATCGCCACCAGCACGGCGACCGAGAGCGGCAGGAACACGGTCAGGTCACAGCCGGGGCAGCGCCGAGCGGTCTCGCCCGGCACGTCGGCCAGTTCCGTCCGGCACGCCCCGCACCAGCGGTGCGTCCGTCGCCAGGTGACCACCGCGAGGGCCCGCCCGGCGAGGGTGGCCATCGGTTCCGGCAGCTCGGCGGCGACGCCCCGCCAGCCGCGCCAGCGCCCGGGCAGCGTCTCGGCCTCGGCCGCCTCGGCCGCCCAGGCCGGTGTCCCGTCCAGCGTCCCGAGCGGCACCCAGTCGAGGCCGGCGGGCAGCGCGTCGATCCGGTGGAATCGCCCGTCCGGCCCGGTCAGCAGCTTGCGCCCGGCCACCGGCAGGGCCAGGTCGCCCGGCGCGGGCGGCCGGCTCCGGTCGGCGCCGGGGACGAAGCCGGCCCGGCCGGCGGCGGCGGTCACGAGGTGGCCGTACGCTGGTCCACCACGGTCGCCCCGGCCGGCACGTCGAAGGCGGACGCCTCGACCGCGTCGGTGTACCGGCTCAGCGTGATCTCCGCCGACCGGCCGTCCAGCGTCCCGGTGAAACTGGCCAGCACGCCCTCGGTGGTGACGCAGGCGGTGAAGCTCTTCCCGGCGTGGGTGACGTCGACGCAGGTGGCGTGGTGCCCGGCCAGGGTGGTGTCGCGCTGCTCGATGGTGGCCTGGGGATCCAGGGCGGCGTCGGTCAGCAGCCGGATCACCGCCGGCGGGGTGACCAGGGCGTGCTTGCGCACCTCGGTGTAGACCACCACCGACGGCTTGCCGGCGGTCAGCACCGGCGGCGACACGACGCAGGAGGTGTGCTCGCCGCTCTTCTCGCAGCGCGTCACCGCCTCCTGGGTCACCGTGATCTTGCCCTCCGGCCAGGTGTACGCGGACTGGAGCGGCTTCACCGTCTGCGCGATCGAGGCGGTCCGGCCACCCGGCAGCTGGTAGTCGGCGGCCCAGGTCTGCTCCAGGGCCCGGTCCATCCGGGCGGTGAGGTCGTTGACGAGATCGGCCCGCCCGAGCGCGACCCCGGCGTCGTCGAGGGCCTGACAGCCGGTGACCGTGAGCGACGCGATGACCGAGGCGGCGAGCACGCGGAGAGTCGTCGAGGCGGCGGGCATGGGGCCAGCCTTGTCGATCGGGGCAAGCTCTCGCAAACCCGATGCCGGTTGAGGCCCGAGAATCCGGGAATGTCCGTCTCGCGTCACCGGGCTCACGGCCCCCGAACGGCGTGCGGGCAACCGTGGACCGATACGCTGCGTTCAACACCTGCCTCAGCCGCACCGTCGCGGCCCACACCGGACCGGAACACACGAACGAGGAGCGACTCAGTGGCAACCATCGAGGGAATCGTCGCCCGGGAGATCCTGGACTCGCGGGGCAACCCGACGGTCGAGGTCGAGGTCGGGCTCGACGACGGCACGATCGCCCGCGCCGCGGTGCCGTCCGGCGCCTCCACCGGCGCCTTCGAGGCGATCGAGCTGCGCGACGGTGACCAGGACCGCTACCAGGGCAAGGGTGTCGAGAAGGCCGTCACCAACATCGAGGACAAGATCGTCGACGAGCTCATCGGCTACGAGGCCAGCGAGCAGCGGCTGATCGACCAGAAGATGCTCGACCTCGACGGCACCGACAACAAGGCCGGGCTGGGTGCCAACGCCATCCTCGGCGTCTCCCTCGCCGTGGCGAAGGCCGCCGCGGGCAGCGCCGAGCTGAGTCTCTTCCGCTACCTGGGCGGCCCGAACGCGCACCTGCTGCCGGTGCCGATGATGAACATCCTCAACGGCGGCGCGCACGCCGACTCCAACGTCGACATCCAGGAGTTCATGATCGCGCCGATCGGCGCGCCCACCTTCCGGGACGCGCTGCGCTCCGGCGCCGAGGTCTACCACGCGCTGAAGTCGGTGCTGAAGAAGAAGGACCTGTCGACCGGCCTCGGCGACGAGGGCGGCTTCGCCCCCAACCTGCCGACCAACGCCGCCGCGCTGGACCTGATCGCCGAGGCGGTGGAGAAGGCCGGCTACCGGCTCGGCAGCGACATCGTCTTCGCCCTCGACGTGGCCGCCACCGAGTTCTTCGAGAACGGCACCTACACCTTCGAGGGCAGCGCGAAGACCGCCGAGGAGATGAGCAACTACTACACCAAGCTCGTCGGCGACTACCCGATCGTGTCCATCGAGGACCCGCTGTCGGAGGACGACTGGAGCGGCTGGGCCACGCTGACCGCGGCGCTCGGTGACCGGATCCAGATCGTCGGCGACGACCTCTTCGTCACCAACCCGCAGCGGATCGCCCGGGGCATCACCGAGAAGGCCGCCAACGCGGTGCTGGTGAAGGTCAACCAGATCGGCTCGCTCACCGAGACCCTGGACGCGGTGGACCTGGCCCACCGGGCCGGCTTCACGTGCATGATGAGCCACCGCTCCGGCGAGACCGAGGACACCACGATCGCCGACCTGGCGGTCGCCACCGGCTGCGGCCAGATCAAGACCGGCGCCCCGGCCCGGTCCGACCGCGTCGCCAAGTACAACCAGCTCCTGCGGATCGAGGAGGAGCTGGCCGACGCGGCGCGGTACGCCGGCACCGGCGCGTTCCCGCGCTACCGTTCGGCCTGAGCCACAAGCTCCGGGGGAGGGGTGTGACGATGCAGCAGCGCCGCACACCGGGTGGTCAGCGTCCCGCCCGCCGGCCGGGTCAGTCCGGCCGGCCGGGCGCGGCCCGGGTCCGGTCGTCGGTCCGCGACGCCGGCGTCCGCGCCGAGCCGCGCGCCGCCGGCCGGTCGCCCGGCGCCGTCCGGGGCCTCGACGGCGTACGCTCCGCGAGCCGTCCCGCGGCCGCTCGGCGTACGGCGGCCGGCGGCACGGTCAAGCGGCTCACCGCACCCCAACCCCGGCGCTTCACCGGGCGGGCCACCGTGCTCTTCGCGGTGCTGATCGCGCTCGCCCTGGCGTACACCTATCCGGTCCGGGTCTACCTGGACCAGCAGGCGGACATCGCGCGCATGGAGGCGTCCCAGGCCGAGCAGCGCAAGCTGATCGAGGATCTGTCCGCCGAGGCGGCCAAGTGGCAGGACCCGGCGTACATCGAGACGCAGGCCCGGGAGCGCTTCTTCATGGTCCGCACGGGCGAGACCCCGCTGGTGGTGCTCTCCGATCCCGCCGGGGCCGCGAAGGACGCCGGCAAGGGCGCGCGGCCGGGGCCGCCGAAGCCGCCCGAGCCCTGGTACGACTCGCTGTGGTCGAGCGTGCGGGCGGCCAACGCCGAGCGCCCCGGCGAGTGAGCGCCACCACCTGAGCACCGAACGAGAGACAGGCACCGTGAGCGCGAGGAGTGAGCCGGTCCTGCGAGCCCCGCAGTCGCGAACGAAAGGCGACACCGTGAGCGTCGTACCCCCGCAGGATCCGGCGGCGGATTCCGTACCCCCGCCGGAGCGGCAACCGGCCACCGAGGCCGACCTGGCCGCGGTGGCCGCCCAGCTCGGCCGCCCGCCCCGCGGCACGCGGGCGGTGGCCCACCGCTGCCCGTGCGGCCTGCCCGACGTGGTGGAGACGACGCCCCGGCTGGCCGACGGCACCCCCTTCCCGACGCTGTTCTACCTGACCTGCCCGCGGGCGACGGCCGCGTGCAGCCGGCTGGAGTCGGCCGGGCTGATGAAGGAGATGGCCGATCGGCTGGCCGCCGACCCCGAGCTGGCCGCCCGTTACCGGGCCGCGCACGAGGACTACCTGGCCCGCCGGGAGGCGATCGGCCAGGTGCCGGAGATCGCCGGCATCTCGGCCGGCGGCATGCCCGGGCGGGTCAAGTGCCTGCACGTCCACCTCGGGCACGCGCTCGCCGCCGGGCCGGGGGTCAACCCGTTCGGCGACGAGACCCTCGCGCTGGTGGAGAAGTGGTGGGCGGCCGGGCCGTGCGTGGACGTCCCGACGGCGGAGTGAGATGACCGACGCCGACGAGATCACCGTGCGCCGGGCCCGCACCTCGGACGTGCGCGGCATCCGGCGTCTGGTCGACACCTACACCGACGACCGGCGGCTGCTCAGCAAGGCCACCGTCACGCTGTACGAGGACGTGCAGGAGTTCCGGGTGGCGGTGACGCCGGACGGGACGGTGGTCGGCTGCGGCGCCCTGCACGTGATGTGGGAGGACCTGGCCGAGATCCGTACGGTGGCGGTCGACCCGAACATCCGGGGACGCAAGATCGGGCGTCGGCTCGTCGGCGAGCTGATCGGCTCGGCCCGCGAGCTGGGGGTGGCCCGGATCTTCGTGCTGACCTTCGAGACCCGGTTCTTCGGCTCGTTCGGCTTTCAGGAGATCGACGGCGCGCCGGTGCCGCAGCCGGTCTACGAGCAGCTCCTCCGCTCGTACGACGAGGGCGTGGCCGAGTTCCTCGACCTGGAACGGGTCAAGCCGAACACCCTCGGCAACACCCGGATGCTGCTGCGCCTGTGAGCCCCCGGCCGTCGGGCGCGCTGCGCGGCAGGTCGGCCTGTTCCGGTGAGCGGATGCCCCGACTTGCCGCACACTGAGTCGATCATTCCGGCGGGTCGGGCCGGGCTGCCGTAGGGTTGCTGCCGTGACGACGCGCGTGGCTGCCATCGACTGCGGGACCAACTCGATCCGACTGCTGGTCGCCGACCTGCCCGAAGCCGCGGCCGGCCCGCAGGCGCCGCTGGTGGACCTGAGCCGCCGGATGGAGATCGTCCGGCTGGGTCAGGGCGTCGACCGGACCGGCCGGCTCGCGCCGGAGGCGATCGAGCGGACCCGGGTGGCACTCGCCGACTACGCGGCCGAGATCGAGAAGTTCGGCGCGCAGCGGGTGCGGATGGTGGCCACCTCGGCGACCCGGGACGCCGCCAACGCCGGCGACTTCCGGGCGATGGTCGAGCAGACCCTCGGCGTGCCGCCCGAGGTGGTCACCGGCGACGAGGAGGCGCGCCTCTCCTTCACCGGCGCGGTACGCGGGCTGCCGGCCGACGCCCAGCCGCCGTATCTGGTGGTCGACATCGGCGGCGGCTCGACCGAGTTCGTGGTCGGCACCCGCGACGGCGGGGTGCAGGGGGCGATATCGGTGGACATCGGCTGCGTCCGGATGACCGAGCGGCACCTGCACGGCGACCCGCCGAGCCTCGACGAGATCGCCGCCGCGCAGGCCGACATCGCCGCGGCGGTGGACCGCGCGCTGGAGGTGGTGCCGGGGCGCGAGGCCGCCACGCTGGTCGGGCTCGCCGGGTCGGTCACCACCGTCGTCGCCATCGCCGAGGGCCTCCCGGCGTACGACCCGGAGCGCATCCACCACGCCCGGGTGTCGTACGACCAGGTCGCCGAGGTCACCGCCGATCTGCTGGCGAAGAGCGGCGAGCAGCGGCTGGCCATCCCGGTGATGCACCCCGGGCGCGCGGACGTGATCGGCGCGGGCGCCCTGGTGCTCCGGGTCATCATGGAGCGCGCCGGCATGCCGTCCGTCGTTGCCTCCGAGCACGACATCCTCGACGGCATCGCCTGGAGCCTGGCGGGCGGGACCGGTAGCAGGCGGTGAGGTGACCGACCCCACCCGCTCGGCTCCGTGAACCGTCAGCGGCTCACCTCGACGGCTGGCGCGGCCCGTCCGACGACCGCCCGGGCCGGTCCCCGGCACCGCCCAGCAAGCCGGCCCAGTCCGAGTGGCCGGCCCAGTCGGAAGGGCTGGTGCCGCCCGAGCGGCCGGCTCCGTCCGAACCGCCGGCCCGGACCAGCTCCGGCTCGGGCTTCCTGCCTGGCGTGCCCAGGCCGAGACCGTCCGCGCCCAGCGGGCGGTCCGGTCGTGTTCCGGGCGGGATGATCTCGTCCGGTTGCAGCGCCTCGGGCGCGTCGGCTGCCGGCTGCGGCCACCGCTGCCAACGGCGGATGCTCACGACCGCGACGAGCATCAGCGAGCCGATCAGCAGTGTCGTGCCGGTTCGGAGGGGAGCCGCCAGGTCGACCTGGTGGCCGGCCAGGGTTGGTTCGTGCTCGAGCAGGCCCAGCACCGCGGTCGGGCTGACCAGCAGGCCCAGGTAACTGGCCGAGTAGAACAACCCGGTCAGGGCCGCGCCCAGCGGGGAGAACCGGAGCGTGGCGATGAGCCCGAGCAGGATTCCGGCAGCGGCCAGCACCAGTGCGGGGCGGACGAAGTCGCCGCCGTCGAGGACGCCGCCTTTTTGTGCATCCGCGAATGTCTGCGCTGACCGGTCCTGGCCGAGGGCGAAGAGGATCCAGGCCAGCGGACCGACGATGGCAGCGGCGATCACGGTTCCGATGTGTCGCATTCGGGCAACGTACCGATCGTCTTTTGGCGCAGCAGGTCCCATAAGCGAAACTTAAGTGCGGACAAAGGATGGATCTTCGGATGACAGGAGGGCTGTCACACTGTCGGCCCGCGTGGTCACCCAGTGTCTCACCGGGCGACCGTCAGACGCGTCAAGCCGACCTCTCCACGTCCGGGACCCGAACGGCAGGGTCATCAACGTGACCCGGCACCAGGAGTAGCGCGGGTCGCTCAGGCGCTCTCGGCGGCGAGGCGGGCGCTGAAGCCGAGCAGGGCCATCCCGGTCAGCCCGTCCAGCCAGCGCCGTACCCGCCGCCGGGACAGCACCGCGCGGACCCGGTTCAGTGCTCCGACCAGCACCAGCAGGTACGTCAGGCTGAGCACCGCGTGGCTGAGCGCGAAGGCGAGCAGTATCTGCAGGGGCGCCGACGGGGCGACGAACTGTGGCAGCACGGCCAGGTAGAAGGCCAGCACCTTGGGGTTGGTGATGTTGGACAGGAAACCCTGCCGGAAGCCGGTGAGCGCCTGCCCCGGCACGGCGGCGTCGGCGGCCAGCGGCGGGTAGCTGCCGTGCCAGGCCGAGCGCCACGCCTGCGCCCCGAGATACACCAGGTACGCCACCCCGGCCCAGCGGATCGTCTCGAACAGTGGCTGGGAGCGAACGATGAGCGTCCCCAGCCCGGCCGCCGCGGTGCCGCCCTGCAGCGCGTTCGAGGTGGCCACGCCGATCGCGCTCCACCTGCCACGGCGGCGGCCGGCGGCCAGGGTGTTGCGGGTGACCACGGCGAAGTCCGCCCCCGGGATCAGGACCAGCACAAGGGCGAAGACCAGGAACGACGCATAGCTGCTCCACGACATGCCCGCACCCTACGGCCGGGCCGGCCGGAAGCTAGTGTTTTCTTGACGGTACTCCGCAATCCACAGTACTGTGTCAAGCGTGGATACGACGCAGCTCCTCAAGGGCGTGCTCGACCTGGCCGTTCTCGCCGTGCTCCGGGACGAGGACGGCTACGGTTACGACATCCTCCGCCGGCTGCGCGAGGCCGGCCTGGAAGAGGTCGGCGACGCCTCGGTCTACGGCACCCTGCGCCGGCTCTTCGCCGCCGGCCTGCTGACCACGTACGTGGTGCCGAGCGAGTCCGGCCCGCACCGCAAGTACTACGCGCTCAACGCCGCCGGCCGGGATCAGCTCGCCCGCTCCGGCAAGACCTGGCGCTCGTTCGCCACCACCATGGACGCACTGCTCGACGATCGGGGGATGGCGGCATGACCGTCACTGGGCAGGAGATCGCGGACTACGTCGACCGGGTGCGGAGCGCCCTCGCCGACCTGCCACCCGACGTCCGCGACGAGTTGACCGAGGACCTGCCGGAGCACCTGGCCGAGGTGGCCGCCGAGACCGACGGCACGCTGGTCGACCGGCTGGGCACCCCCGAGGCGTACGCGGCCGAGCTGCGGGCCGCCGCCGGGGCGGACGGCCGGCCGACCGGATCGTCCGTCGAGCGGCGGCTGGCCGCCCTGCGGGGCCGGTTCGCCGCCCGGCTGCGCGGTCTCGACACCCGGCTCGGCCCGTTGTTCGGGTACGCCACGGCGAGTGAGTTCTTCCGGCCGCTGCGCCCGGCGTGGTGGCTGGTACGGGGCTGGCTGGCCGCGCTGTTGATCTCCGCCGCGCTCGGCGAGCCGTCCGGCCTGCTGCCCCGGCTCGGCGGCAGCGTGCTGGCCAGCCTGTTCCTGCTCGTCGGCACGGTCCTCGTCTCGGTCTGGTTGGGCCGTCGCTCGGTCGGCCTCCTGGGTTGGCCACGGCGGCTGCTGCGGCTCGGTACGGCCGCCCTGCTGCTCTTCTCCTTCGCCGTGATGCTGAACGTGGACCAGCACGCCAGCGGGGCCGGGTCCGTGCTGCCCTATAGCGAGATCTTGGTGGGCAACCCGTACGACTCGATCAAGGACGTCTACGTCTATGACGAGGAGGGGCGGCTGGTGCGCAACGCCCAGCTCTTCGACCAGGACGGCGTGCCGATCCGGCTCGGCCGGCCGACCTGCCTCGACGCGAGCGGCAACGTGCCCGTGCCGCGGAACGCCTACCCGCACTGTCCCGACCAGGCCCCCTTCGGGTCGCCCGCGCCCAGCTCGGTCGCGCCCGCGCCGACGGTCAGCGCGGCGCCGCCGTCGGTGACGCCGAGCGGGAGCGCGCCGCCCGCACCGAGCGGCAGCGCGCCGCCCACGCCGAGCGAGAGCGCGCCGACCGCGAGCCCGCCGCCCGCGCCGAGCGGGAGCGCCCCGGCCGGGGTGCCAGAGCCGACCCGCTGAGCCCGCTCGAGGGGCGTCCGTCGACCGGCGGACGCCCCTCTCGCGTCCATCATGGACGGAACCGGTGGGGCGGCGCGGCGGACATCGGAACAGGTCGCTACGGTGTCGTCTGCTCATCGATTCCCACGAAGGGACCGTCCGTGTCAGAGCAGGCCACCCTCACGCCCGTACGACCGCAGCTCGACGACGCCCCCGCGCCGGCCGCGCGGTCCCGCCTCGGCGCCGTGCTCGGGGTGGTCGTGCTTCTGCTCGGCATCACGGCCGCCCTGCTGGTGGGGTTGCTGATCCGGGTCGGGCCGGGTGGCGACCTGCGTGACCTGTTCGGCGGTGACGGTACGGCCGGGGCGAGGGTCGGTGACTGCGTCGCCGAGTTGCCCCGGGTGGCCGGCGTGGAGGCGAAGCCGGCCGACGACGCCCGGGTGATCGAGTGCGGCTCCGCCGGCGCCGCGTACGCGGTGGTCGGCCGGGTGCAGGACCCGGCGGCGGCGCGGAACCGCTCGGCGAACGCGTGCGAGCCGTACTTCCGGCCGGGCGACGACGGGTACGTCCTCTACCGGGTCGGCGACGACGGCGACGGCTACGTGCTCTGTCTTGTCCGTGGGGTGACCGGGAGGTGAAGGCCACTGTTTCCGTGTCTTCCCCGGGCCGGTGACCGCGTGGCACGCTACCGCACGTAACACCCACTGTGCGACCAGCCAACGATGACTGACCGCTAGGGAGGACGGGTCGATGGGCGAGATGGTGAGCTTCGCCGGCAACGGAGGGACGAGCGAGGGGTATCTCGCGATACCCTCCGACGGTGCGGCCAGCCCGGCGGTCATCGTCATTCAGGACTGGTGGGGTCTGGTGCCCCACGTCCGGGCGGTGGTGGACCGCTTCGCGGAGGCCGGCTTCGTCGCCCTCGCGCCCGACTTCCGGCACGGCGGCCCGGCCAGCCGGCCGAGTGAGCCCCGGCAGATGCTGAACAGCACCCAGATGGACGAGGCGGCGACGGACATCGCCGCCGCCGCGGAGTACCTGGCCGGCCGCCCGGAGGTCGCCGGCAAGGTCGGGTGCGCCGGGTTCTGCGCCGGTGCCAGCCTGGCCCTCTGGTCCGGGACGTTCTCCAAGCGGATCGTCGCCACGGCGGGCTTCTACCCCCGCCTGCCCTGGGAGGGCATGCGGACGGACTGGGCCGACTACGTGGGCAAGGCCGCGCTCATCCACTGCTCGGAGGCGGACGGTACCTCCAGCGCCGACGGGGTGCAGAGCGTCCGCCGGGCCATCGAGGCCGCCGGAGGCACCTGCCAGACGTACGACTACCCGGGCACCGCGCACGCGTTCTTCAACGAGGACCGCCCCGAGCACTTCGACCAGCGGGCGGCCGCCACGGCCTGGGCCCGCACCCTGGAACTCTTCCGGACCACGCTTGGCTGAGCCGCGTACCCCGCAGGAGGTGGTCGCCCGCGCCGCGCGGGCGGCCGACCTGGCCGACCTCGACGGCGCGGTGAGTGACTGCTTCGCCTGTCCCCGGCTGGTCTCCTGGCGGGAGGAGGTCGCCCGGACGAAGCGGGCGGCCTTCCGCGACCAGGAGTACTGGGGCCGGCCCGTGCCGGGCTTCGGCGCGCCCGACGCGCGGATCGCCATCCTCGGCCTGGCGCCCGCCGCGCACGGCGGCAACCGTACCGGCCGGATCTTCACCGGTGACCGCTCCGGCGACGTGCTCTTCGCCGCGCTGCACCGCGCCGGGCTGGCCAACCAGCCGACCAGCGTCGCCGTCGACGACGGCCTCGCCCTGCGCGAGACCCGCATCTTCGCCGCCGTGCGCTGCGCGCCGCCGGACAACAAGCCCACCCCGGTCGAGCGGGACACCTGCGCGCCCTGGCTGCACCGCGAGGTCGCGCTGATCCGGCCCACCCTGCGGGTCGTGGTCGCGCTGGGCGCGTTCGCCTGGGCCGCATGGTGGCCGGTCCTGCGCGACGTGTACGGTCAGCGTCCACCCACGCCCCGCCCGAACTTCGGCCATGGGGCACACTGGTCCGGCACGTCCGTGCCGGCGCTGCTCGGCTGCTACCACGTCAGCCAGCAGAACACCTTCACCGGGCGGCTGACACCAGCGATGTTGGACGACGTGTTCGCCCGGGCGAAACGGCTGGCCGGGGTGGACCATTGAGGACTGCGTAGGGCGGTGGGATGGACCTCGGCGTGCTACGCAGGTGGTGGCCGATCGCTGCGGTGACCCTGCTGCTCGCCGCTGCCGCGCTCGCCGCCGGGCACTCCGCGATCGGGGCCAGCCGGATCCCGCCCGCCGTCGACGCCATTCCCTACGTGCCGGAGTACCCCACCGCCGAGCCGGCGCCCTCGATCCCGGTCGAGCCCCGGGACATGGGCGAGCCCACCTCCGGCGGGATCCCCCAGTGGATCCTCACCGCGGCGCTGGTCGTGCTCGGCCTGGCCGTGCTGGTCGCCATCGGCTACCTGATCTGGACGGTGGTCAGCGGGGCGCTGCGGCGGACCACCCGGGCCGTTCCGGTGCAGCGGGCCCGGCGCACCGCCGAGGGCACCGCGCGGGAGGTGGCGGCCGCCCTGGACGCCGGCCTGGTGGAGCTGGACGACCGGTCCACCGACCCGCGTACCGCGGTCATCGCCTGCTGGGTCCGGCTGGAGGAGGCCGCCGATGAGGCCGGGGTGCCGCGGCTCGCCGGGGACACCTCCACCGACCTGGTCAGCCGGCTGCTGCGCGGCGACCCGACGGCCGGCGTCCCGGCGATCGCCAGCGCCGACGTGCTGGACGGTTTCGCCCGCGTCTACCGCGAGGCCCGGTACGCCACCCACACGGTCGACGAGCGGATGCGCGACCAGGCCCGGGCCGCGCTGCGCCGACTGCGGGGGGAGCTGACCGAGGTGGCCCTGCCCGAGCAGCGGGAGGCCACCGCATGAGCACGAGCACGAGCACGAGCATCCATGACCTGCTGTCGTTCGCCGAGGAGCCGGCCGAGGAGCCGAGCGGTTCGCGGGGCGGGCCGGGGCGCGGGGTGCTGCGTACCCTCGGGGCCACCGCGGCGATCGTGGTGGTGGTCGTGGTCGGCCTGCGCGCGGTGGGCCTGCAGGTCTCGCTCTGGATCATCGTGGCGGGCGTGCTCGCCCTGCTCACCGTACGCCGGGTCACCGCCACGCTGTCGCCTCCGCCGCCGCCCCGGGCCGGTGGCCGGGCCCCCGCCGGCGAGGAGCCGGGCACCTGGAACTGGGCTGCCCAGGACGCGCTGCGCGCCGCGATCAACGGGTGGGAACGCCCGCTGGACTGGTGTGGCAGCGACCGGGAGCGGTTCGCCACCCGGATCCTGCCCCGGCTCGGCGAGCTGGCCGACGAGCGGCTGCGCCAGCAGCACGGGATCACCCGCGAATCCGACCCGGCCCGCGCCCGCGCCCTGCTGGGGGAGCCGCTGTGGAGCTTCCTCGGCACGCCCCCCCGTCGCAACCCGTCGCCGCGCGACCTCGCGGCGATCGTCGCCGAACTGGAGAAGTTGTGATGAACGACGTGGACCGGAGCATGCCCCCCGCCGAGGTGGGCCGGCTGGCCCGGGAGGTGCTGGACGCGGTCGGCACGGTCGTGGTCGGCAAGCGGGAGGCCCTGGAGCTGGTCCTCGCCGGCATCCTGGCCGGCGGCCACGTGCTGCTGGAGGATCTGCCCGGCCTGGGCAAGACGCTGACCGCGCGTTCGTTCGCGCAGGCGCTCGGGCTGGACTTCCGCCGGCTCCAGTTCACCCCGGACCTGCTGCCCGCCGACGTCACCGGTTCCTTCCTCTACGACCAGCGCAGCGGCGACTTCTCGTTCCGGGCCGGGCCGGTCTTCACCAACCTGCTGCTCGCCGACGAGATCAACCGCACCCCGCCGAAGACCCAGTCGGCGCTGCTGGAGGCGATGCAGGAGAAGCAGGTCTCCGTCGAGGGCGTGACGTACCGGCTGGACGAGCCGTTCCACGTGCTCGCCACCGCCAACCCGATCGAGTACGAGGGGACGTACCCGCTGCCCGAGGCGCAGCTCGACCGGTTCCTGCTCCGGGTCTCGTTCGGTTATCCAGACCACGACGAGGAGTGGGACGTGCTGCGCCGGCGGATCGCCCGCCGCCGGGAGGAGGCCGAGATCAAGCCGGTGGTGGACGCCGGCACGCTGCGCGCCATGCAGGCGGCGCTGGAGGACGTGGTCGTCGAGGACTCGATCGGCCGCTACATCGTGGCGCTGACGGCGGCCACCCGGGAGCACCCGTCCGCACTGGTCGGCGCCTCGCCGCGCGGCTCGCTGGCGCTGCTGCTGCTGTCCCGGGTCCACGCGGTGCTGGCCAACCGCGACTACGTGGTGCCGGAAGACGTCAAGGCGGTGGCGGTACCCGCGCTGGCCCACCGGATCACCCTGCGTCCGGAGATGTGGCTGCGCCGGGTCGACCCGTCCTTCGTCGTCGGTGAGGTGCTGGAGTCGACGCCGGCCCCGGCCAGCGGCGCGCTGCCCAGTTACGTGGCCGGGCACGCCGGGCGCTGATGGCCGACCGTCACGAGCCGGCGAGCGGCTGGGCACCCACCTGGGCGCTCGGCCGGGCCGTGCTGCTCACCGGGCTGCTGCTGATCGCGGCCGTGCTGCTCGGCCGGATCGACCTGGTCGTGTTGGCGACGCCGTTCGCCCTGGGCACCGCGTACGGGCTGCGCCGCCGGCCCACCGGGCTGCCCGAGCTGGAGATCGGCACGCCGGACGCGCACCTGGTCGAGGGTTCGCCGATGGCCGCCACGATCGCCGTCGCCAACCCAGACGCGGTGTCGTACGACGTGGCGGTGATCCGTACCCGGATGTCGCGCTGGCTGCGGGTGGAGAAGGCCGGTTTCGGCGGGGCGGGGGTGGACGTGAGCCGGTCCGGCGGCGCCGACCGCCCCTTCGTCACTTCGGTGCCGTCCGGCACCGCGGTCGACCTGGAGCTGACCGGGACGGCGCTGCGCTGGGGCCGGCACCCCATCGGCCCGGCCGGGGCGCGGATCGCCGTCGCCGACGGGCTGCTGGTCTCCCGAGCCGTGATCACCGAGCCGGTCCCGACGCGGGTCTATCCGATGACCGAGCCGTTCGAGGCGGTCGAGGCGATGCCCCGGGCCGCCGGGCTGGTCGGCGCGCACCACTCGCGCCGGCCGGGTGAGGGCGGCGAACTGGCCGGCGTGCGGGTCTTCGCCCCGGGGGACCGGCTGCGCCGGATCGACTGGCGGGTGTCGCTGCGGGCCCGGCAGCTGCATGTGGCGGCCACCCTCTCCGACCGGGACGCCGAGGTGGTGGTGCTGCTCGACGTGCTGGCCGAGGCGGGCCGCTCGGGGGGCGTACGCGGGGCGGCCTCGGTGCTGGACACCACGGTCCGGGCCGCGGCCGCGATCGCCGAGCACTACCTGCACCGGGGCGACCGGGTGGCGTTGCTGGAGTACGGCCTGGCCGCCCGCCGGCTGCGCCCGGCCACCGGTCGCCGGCAGTACCTGACCGTGCTGGAGTGGCTGCTCGACGTGCGGGCCGAGTCCTCCCCGCACGAGCCGTACGACCAGGTGTTCGGTCCGCAGCTGCTCTCCTCGGACGCGCTGGTGGTGGTGCTCACCCCGTTGCTGGACGAGCGCTCGGCCCAGATGCTGGCCCGGATGGCCCGGGGCGGGCGGTTCGTGGTGGCGGTGGACACCCTGCCGGCCGACCTGCCGGCGCCCAAGGACCGGGGCTGGGCCGAGGTGGCGTACCGGCTGTGGCGGCTGGACCGGGACACGATGATCGGCCAGCTCCGCGAGCACGGCGTGCCGGTGGTGCGCTGGGCCGGTGCCGGCAGCCTCGACCAGGTGCTGCGGGACGTGGCGCGCCTCGCCACCGCGCCGAGGGTCGGCGGCCGGTGAGCGGGAGCGGAGGCGGGCGCGAATGAACGAGCTGGTCGAGGGGCTGAACGAGCGGGCCCGGGCGTTGCGCTACGCGGTCAGCCGGATCAGCCTCACCCCGCTGCTGGTCCGCGCCGGCATCTTCCTCACCGTGCTGGTCGGTTTCCTGGTCGCGTACCCGGTGCAGGCGTTCACCCCGCGGTCGCTGCTGGCCCTCGCGGTGGCGGCGGTGCTGCCGGCGGTCGGACCCCGCCGGGTCTGGCCGACCTTCGCCGCGCTGGTCACGGTCGGTGGCTGGCTGCTCGCCACGCTCGGTTTCGACCGGCCGCCGGCGCTGTGGCGGCTGCTCGCCGTGGCGGCCCTGCTCTACCTGGCGCACACCCTCTGCGCGCTGGCCGCGCTGCTGCCGTTCGACGCGGTGGTCGACCCGGACCTGGTGTTCCGGTGGTTGACCCGGGCCGGTGGGGTGGTGCTGGCCAGCGCGGTGCTCGGGGTCGTGCTGGCCTGGCTCGGCGGGGCCGGCGGGGAGTCGGCCTCCCAGGCGGTGACCGTGGCCGGTCTGCTCGTCGCGGTGGGGCTCAGCGCGCTGCTCGGCTGGCTCCTGCGTCGCAGATAGCGGAACGCCTCGAGACGTTGCGCAGGTCACAAGGGTTGTGCTCGGTCACAGAAGGGGGTCTCGAAAGGGATGAGCTGAGCCGCCCGGGGAAAGATGGATGACGTGAACCCGAAGCGGATCCTTGTCGTGGGTGCCGGGCACGTGGGCCTGTACGCGGCTCTGCGCCTGTCCAAGAAGCTGAGATCTCGTGAGGCTGAGGTCATCGTCGTCGACCCGCAGCCGCACATGACCTACCAGCCGTTCCTCCCGGAGGCTTCCGGCGGCAACATCTCGCCTCGGCACGCGGTGGTGCCGCTGCGCCGGGAGTTGCGCAAGTGCAAGGTGCTGGCCGGTGCGGTCACCCGGATCGACCACGACCGGAAGACCGCGACCGTGCAGCCGATCAGCGGCCCCGCGCGAGAGATCCAGTACGACCACGTGGTGGTCGCCCCCGGCTCGGTCTCCCGCACGCTGCCGATTCCCGGCCTGCATGAACACGGTATCGGGTTCAAGACCATCGGCGAGGCGATTTTCCTCCGAAACCACGTGCTGGACCGGCTCGACGTGGCGGCGGCCACGACCGACCCGGAGGTCCGCCGGCGCGCCCTGACGTTCGTGTTCGTCGGCGGCGGCTACGCCGGCATCGAGGCGCTCGCCGAGATGGAGGACATGGCTCGGGACGCGCTGCGCTACTACCCGGAGCTCGAGCCGGACGAGATGCGCTGGGTCCTGGTCGAGGCCACCCAGCGGGTGCTGCCCGAGGTCGACCGGGACATGGGTGCCTACACGGTGCAGCAGCTGCTCAAGCGGAACATGGACATCCGCCTGGACACCCGGCTGGAATCCTGCGTCGACGGGGTCGTCAAGCTCTCCGACGGCGACAGCTTCCCCACCGACACCATCGTCTGGACGGCCGGCGTCAAGCCGTCGCCGATGCTGGACGCGACGAACTTCCCGCGCGACGAGCGCCGCCGGGTCACCTGCCTGCCCACGCTGCAGATCGTGGACGGCGACCGGGTGATCGAGGGCGCGTGGAGCGCGGGCGACTGCGCCGCGGTGCCCGACCTGACGAAGGAGCCGGGCAACTTCTGCTCGCCGAGCGCGCAGCACGCGGTGCGGCAGGCCGGCCGGATGGCCGACAACATCGTCAACGTGATCCGCGGGCGCGAGCCGGTCAACTACAAGCACAAGCACGCGGGCAGCGTGGCCAGCCTCGGCCTGCACAAGGGCGTCGCGCAGGTCTACGGCGTGAAGATGACCGGCTGGCCGGCCTGGTTCATGCACCGCACGTACCACATGTCGCGAATCCCGTCGTTCAACCGCAAGGTCCGGGTCGTGGTCGACTGGACCCTGGCGTTCTTCCTCAAGCGTGAGGTGGTCGCGCTGGGCCAGCTGCACGACCCGCGCGAGGAGTTCGCCGAGGCGTCGCAGCCGGTCGGCGCGCGCCGCTGAGTTCGTCCGGCAGAGGGCCCTTCCCGCCTGGGGAGGGCCCTCTTGCTGTTGCATGCTCGGGCCGCCGCGCTCGGTGGTTGCGGTTTCCGGGTGTGGCCTGGGGTGCCTCGTTGGTTGCGGTTTCGGGTGTGCGTGGCGGTGCGTGGGTGGTTGCGGTTGGGGTGTGGCCCGCCGTGCCC
>NZ_JBEYER010000078.1:0-37376 GCF_040634005.1 Micromonospora sp. NPDC007271 | reverse complement strand
GTCGGCGGCCTGCTCTACGGGTTGCACGCGCGAGTGCGCCTGACCGTCCCCGAGCGGATGACCTTCGACGGTGTACTGGCGGCGATCGCCGCGGAGCCGACCGCCACCACCGTCATCGGCGTGCCGGCGCACATCGAACTGCTCGCCTCGGGCCAGCCGGCCCAGCCGCTGCCGCAGTTCGTGCGGATGACCACCGGAGGCGAGCTGGTCCGCCCCGACCTGCCGGAGCGCTTCGGGCAGCGGTACGGCGCGGTGCTGGGCAACATGTACGGGATGACCGAGGTCGGGGTGATCGCCACCGACCTGTTCGGCGCACACCGGCCGGCGCTGCGTCCCGCCCCGGGCATCACCGTGGACGTGGTCGACGGCGAGCTGCGGATCGCCCGGCCGGCCTCGCCGTACGTCGGGCTCGCCGACGAGCGCCGTTGGTCCGACGGGTGGCTGCGGACCCGCGACGCCGCCTCGATCGACCCGGCCACCGGCCTGGTGACGATCCGCGGCCGGCTCGACTCGCAGGTCTCCGTCGGCGGCCTCAAGATCGACCTCACCGAGGTGGAGGCCACCGTGGCCGGGTTGCCCGAGGTCGCCGAGGCGGTGGTGGTCTTCGACCGTTCCATCGAGGCGTACCTCTCGCTGGCCGATCCGGTGGCCGCCGCGCCGGATTTCGACGCGGCGCTCAGCGACCGGCTGGCGCCGTACAAGCGGCCGATGCGGTGGCACGTCGTCGACCGGCTGCCACGTACCCCCACCGGCAAACTGGTCCGCGACATCCGCGCGCTGCGCGCCGCCGTCGACAGCGGGCGGCGATGAACGGCCGCGGGTCGAGCCCCGCCCGACCGGGCCGGTCAGTCCACCCGGGCGATCCGGATCGGCGCGCCGCCCGGCCAGCCGGCCGCGGCGACGGCGAGCACCAGCGCACCGCAGAGCCGGCCCCCGGCGACGGTCAGGTCCGTGCCGGGCACCTGCCGCGGCGGGAGGACGCCCACCGGGTCCGGCCAGGCCGCGGGAAGCGGCACCGGCTGGCGCATGCCACCGTCGCGCAGCCCCGTTCCGCGGGCCTTGCCGATCGCCTCCTTCTGCGTCCAGAGCCACAGGAACGCGGTCGGGTGCCAGCCGGCGGCCTGCCGGGTCAGCCACTCGGCGTCGGCCGGGGCCAGCCAGCGCCGGGCCAGCGGCACGGCCGGCAGGGGCCGTTCCCGCTCGACGTCCACCCCGATCGGGGTGTGCGCGGCGGCGGCGACGGCCACGACGCCCCGCCCGTGGCTGACGCTGACATGCACCCGCCGCCCGGCGCCGAGCGCGTACGGGCGGCCCGACGGCTCGCGGCCCAGGCGCACCTCGCCGGCGGGCAGCCCGAGCAGGTCGGCGACGGCCCGCACCGCAAGCCCCGACGCCCGGGCCCGGGGGTCACCGGAGGTTTCCGAGAGCAGCACGGCAGCCCACTCCATGGAGGGAGTCAAGCAATGATCGACGAGATCCGCCAGTCCATCGTCGAGGCGCTCGGCCAGATGAACTACGACGTCGACGACGTCAGTGGCGACACCGTCCTCGGTCCGGCCGGACTGGACCTCGAGTCCCTGGCCGTGGCCGAGTTGGCGGTCCGGATCGAGGACACGTTCGGCACCAGGTTCTCCGACTCGGAGTTGGAGAAGTTCGGCTCCATGACGCTGAACGAGTTCGCCGCCGAGGTGGCGGCCCGGATGGCGCCCGCCACGACCACCGCGACGCCGCAGTGACCCTGCCGCTCGCCGCCTGCCGCGAGGAGGTGCTGGCGATCCTGGTCGAGATCGGCTACCGGACGCCGGACTCCGCCAGGGAGCGGATCGACTCGCTGGAGCTGGCCCGCCTGCTCTACGAGCTCGAGCGACGGTACGGGGTGCAACTCGCCCTCGACGACGACGAGTTGCTGGCGATGTCCACCCTCACCGGGGCGGCCGAGGTGCTCCAGCGGGTCCGGGAGCGGGGCCGGACGGGCGACCCGGGATGACCGAGGCGGTGCTGGTGACGGGGGTGGCGGTGGCGACCGCGGCGGGGCGTGGCGCGGAGGCCTCGCTGGCGGCGGTGCTCGCCGGCCGGCCCACCTTCGCCGAGGTGCGCCGCTTCGACTGCGGCGCCTCGCGGACCCGCGCCGCCGCCACCCTGCCGGACGCCCGGTCGCTCGCCGCCGAACTGCGGGAGGCCGTCGACACCGCGTGCCGGGACGGTGGGCTCGGCGCGGCGGACCTGGCGGAGACACCGCTGCTGTTGGCGGCGGGAACCGGGACCACGCTGCGTCGCGCCGACCGGGCCGGCGACACTGCCGGCGCGGCCGGGCTCGCCACCCGGCTGGCCGAGCGCTGCGGCCTGGCCGGGGCCGCCCGCGCCTACACCGCGGCCTGCGTGGCGGGCAGCAGCGCGCTCGCCGAGGCCGCCTCGATGATCGCGTACGGCCGGCTGGAGCGGGCCGTGGTCGCCGGGGGGTTCCTCGTCGACGCCGACCACCAGGCGCTCTTCGACGCCGGGCGGGCCCTGGCCGACGACGGACAGGTCCGCCCGTTCAGCCGGGGGCGCCGCGGGATGCTGCTCGGTGACGGGATCGCCGCCGTGGTGCTGGAATCGGCCACGGCGGCGGGGCGGCGGGCCGCGACGGCCCGGGGGCGGCTGGCGGGCTGGGGACGGGCCGGGGACGCGTACCACGTCTGCCAGCCGGATCCGGCCGGCGCCGGCCTCGCTCGGGCGATCACCCGGGCCCTGTCCCGCGCGGGTGTCGCCGGGGGACAGATCGACTACGTCAACGCGAACGGCACCGGAACGTCGTACGCGGACGCCGCCGAGGCCGCCGCCCTGCGCGTCGCCCTCGCCGACCACGCCGACGCCGTTCCGGTCAGCTCCACGAAGTCGGTGCACGGCCACGCACTGGAGGCCTCCGGAGTGGTCGAGTTCGTGATCACCGTGCTGGCCCTGGGCGCAGGGCGGCTGCCGGTCAACGCGGGCTTCGTGGCTCCGGACGACGACTGCCGGCTGGACGGTGTCGTGCGGGCCCCGGCCCGCGCCGAGCTGCGGCACGCGCTCAGCCTGAACTTCGCGTTCGGCGGCGCCAACTCGGCGCTGGTGGTGAGCGCGGCGTGACCGGCCAGGCGATCCACCCCGGCGTCGAGGTCCGCGCCCGCGGCCGGTGGCCGGAGCCGGGCGACACCGTCCCGCCGCCGGTGCGCGGCTTCGCCATCTCCACGTTCGGGCCGGTGGTCGTCCAGGCGGCCGTGCGGTGCCTGGAACGCGCCCCCGCGGTGCCGGCCGATGCCGGCGGCGCGACCGCGCTCGTCCTGGTGAGCGCGCGGGCCGACCAGACGACCGCGGGGCTGATCTCGGTCGCGGTCGACGCCGGCCGCCGGGTCGCGCCGATGGTGTTCTTCCAGTCCGTGCCGAACTCGGTCCTCGGGCATCTCGCGGCCGAACTGCGGCTGACCGGGCCGGTGGTCTGCGTCAGCCCGGTCGGCGACCCGGTCGCCGAGGGGTTCGAGATCGCCGACGGCCTCTTCCGCGACGGCGACGCCACCCGGGCGCTGGTCATCGTCGCCGACCAGGACCAGGGCCCGGACCGCGGGGGCGGCCTGGCGCTGGACCCGCCGGCGTCGGGCACCGCGCTGGCCCTGCTCGTCGTCCCGTCCGACAACCACACCAGCGAAGGCGGAAGCTCATGAGCACGTCAACACGGCCTGGCGCGACGATCACCGGTATCGGCCTGGTCACCCCGGTCGGCCGCGGGGTCGCGGAGTTCTTCGAAGCCCTCTGCCTCGGCAAGTCCGGGCTGGTGCAGCCGCCGGCCGGGCATCCCGCGGCGGGTGCCGCGGAGGTGGTCGGCATCGCGCCCGACATCGACCCGACCAGCGTGCTACCGGCCAGAGAGGTACTGGCGGTGGACCGGTACGTGGTGATGGCCCTGGCCGCCGCTGACGACGCGATGCGCGACGCCGCCCTGGAGGTGGGGCGCGACGTGGACCCGCTGCGGGTGGCGGTGGTGGTGTCCAGCGGTGCGGGCGGTCTGATCACGTTCGAGGCGCAGGCGATCGCCCGGGAAGCCGGCGGCCGGACGGCCGTCAGCGCGTACCTCTATCCGGGTTTCCTGCCGAACATGGCGACGGCCCGGATCGCGATCCGGTACGGCATCCGCGGCTACAGCTCCAGCATGGCGACGGCCTGCGCGGCCGGCGCGCACGCCGTGGCGGAGGCGCTGCGGCTGATCCGGTCGGGCGACGCCGACGTGGTCGTCTGCGGCGGCGCCGAGTCCCCGCTCGGGCCGACCGGTATCGCCGGCTTCGGCAACGCCCGGGCACTGGCCACCGGCTGGGCCGACCCGACCGCCGCCAGCCGTCCCTTCGACCGCCGCCGCAACGGGTTCGTGCTCGGTGAGGGGGCCGGGGTGCTGGTCGTGGAGCGGGCCGACCATGCCGACGCGCGGGGCGCCGTCGGCTACGCGGACCTGATCGGCTGGGGTGGGACCACCGACGCCCACCACCCGACGAGCCCGCGCGCCGACGGGTCGGGCGCGGCCGAGAGCATGCGCCGGGCGTTGGCCAGCGCCGGCGCGGTGCCGGCCGACGTCGGCTACGTCAACGCGCACGGCACCGGCACCAAGCTCGGCGACATCGCCGAGACCCGGGCGGTGCAGGCCGCCTTCGGCACCCACGCTCCGGCGGTCAGCTCCACCAAGGGGGTGACCGGCCACCTGCTCGGCAGCGCCGGGGCGGTGGAGGCGGCGGCGACGGCGCTCGCCGTCTGCCATGGCCTGCTGCCGCCCACCCAGAACCTCGACGACCCGGACCCGGCCTGCGATCTCGACCACGTCCGGGGTGCCGCCCGCCCGGCGGACCTCACCGCCGCGCTCTCCAACTCCTTCGCCTTCGGCGGGCACAACGTCAGCCTGCTCTTCGGCCCGGCATCGACGGGGCGTACCCGCCGCGGCGAGCCCGGCCACGGCGGCGCAGAGCACGATCAGCCATCGGGGAAAGGAACGCGATGACATCCGCGAGCTTCACGCTGACCGAGGAGGAGCGCGACCTGCTCCCCTCGGAGGAGGACGTGCGGTCGTACGTCGAGAACGGGTGGTACCTGTCCAAGAAGCTGCTCACCGACGACGAGGTCGACACGCTGGTGGCGGCGAGCGAGCGCTTCTACGCCGGTCACCGGGACCGCCGCCTGCCGGGCCGCCCGGAGAAGCTGGCCTACTGGGAGCCCGGTGACGGCGACGTGCAGCGGCACAACGACTACATCCACTACGAGAGCGACGAGATCGCCGCGATCCTGCGCAAGCCGATCATCGGGGCGGTGGCGGCCCGGCTGGCCGAGACCGCCGAGGTCCGGATCTTCCAGAGTACCCTCATCTACAAGCCGCCGATCGCGGCGGAGCCGAGCAACATCGTGCCCTGGCATTTCGACCGGCACTACTGGCAGTCGTGCACCTCGGAGCGGATGCTCACCGCCTTCATCCCGATGCACGACTGCACCGAGGAGCTGGGCACCATCACGATGGTCACCGGCAGCCACACCTGGAAGGAGATCGGCGGCGGGGACAACACCACCCGGCACTTCGCCGAGCGGGAAAAGTCCGAACTGGAGGAGCTGCTGCGGGAGAACGCCGCGTACAACCAGGCCGAGATCCAGAAGGTGCCGATGCTCATCCCCAAGGGGCACATGAGCTTCCACCACTGCCGCATCTATCACGGCAGCGGCCCCAACCGCGGCGACCGGCCCCGACGGGCGATCTCGCTGCACCTGCAGGACGGCGAGAACCGCTACCGGAGCTTCCACCGCTCCGACGGCAGCCTCGTCGTCTACAACCACGACGGCCTGGTGCGGCGGGACGCCGCCGGGCTGCCCGACTACGCCGACCCCGAGTTCTGCCCGGTGCTCTGGCGATGACCACGGCCGATCCGGTACGGGACGCGGTGGCGGCGCGTCCCGTACCGGATCCAGCACGTCGGCCCGGCGCGGAGCCGGCCCGGGCCGCGCCGGGTGCGGGAAGCTCGAGTCCTCTCCACCGTGGGGTGCGTCGCAGGTTGCCCGGCCGGCCGGAGGAGTGGCTCTTCGGCGGGTTCCTCCTGCTCCTGGCGGTGCTCGTCGTGGTGACCGGAGCGCCGGTGGCTTCGCTCGCCGCGCTGGTGACGGATCCGACGCTGCCGCTGGTGGTGCTGGCCGGGGCGGCGGTCGGGGTGGTGGTGGTCGCGCTCCGCTCCCGCCCGCCCCGACTGCGCCGCGGCCTCGCCGTGGTCGGCGGTGTCGGGCGGGCGATGCTGCCGATGGCCGCCTGCCTGGTCTGCTACGCGGCGCTGCGCGACCTCACCCCGGCCCTGGGGCTGCCGCTGGCCGATCCGGCCCTCTCCGCCTTCGACCGCAGCGTCTTCGGGGTCGACGTGAGCCGCTGGCTCAACGACACGCTCGGGTCCCCGGCGCTGACCCTCGCCATGGTCGTCTGCTACCTCAGCTACGGCTCCACGCAGGCGGCCTACGCGTTGCGGCAGCACCTGACCGGCCGGGTGTGGGCGTACCGGGACTTCTCCCTTGCGGTGGCGATCGTGGCGGTGCTCGGGTACACCGGCTACCTGCTGGTGCCGGGGGTGGGGCCGCACGTCTGGCAGGTCGCGCTCTACGCCGACCAGCTGCCCGGCCACGGCGGCGCGCTCGGGTCCGTGCTGGACACCATCACCTCCGTGCAGGGACCGGCGCGGGACATCTTCCCGAGCCTGCACACCGGCATGACCGTCGTGCTGATGGGCTACCTCTGGCGGGACGCGAGGACGCTCTTCTGGTGCTATCTCCCGGTCGGGCTCGGCGTCCTCCTCTCCACGGTCTACCTGCGCAAGCACTACGCGGTCGACGTGCTGGCCGGCATCCTGGTGGTCGTCCTCGCCATGGCCGTGGCCAAGCCGGTCAACCGTCGCTGGTTCACCGCCGAGGCGTCCTATCCCGACGGGCGCAGCGCGGACAGCCGGGCGGTGACGGCCGCCACGAAGTCGGGATGATCCATCAGGAAGTGGCCGGCGTCGACGACGGTCAGGTCGAAGCGGGCGGTCGTCTCGCGGTGCCAGGCGAGGACGCCGGCGGGATCGGCCATCCGGTCCCGGCGGCCGAGGAAGGCGGCGATCGGGCAGGAGAGCGGCTCGACCGGCCGGCGGGAGTAGGTCTCGGCCAGCCGCAGGTCGGTCCGGAGCACCGGCAGCCACAGCCGGATCAGCCCGGGCTCGTCGAGCACCGCCTCCGGGGTGCCGCCCAGCCGGCCCAGCGCGCGCAGCAGCTGGTCGTCCGGCAGGTCGTGGATCGGCCGGTGGGAGAGGCCGGCGGTGGGACCGTTGCGCCCGGCGACGAGCAGCAGCGCGGGTGGGGTCGAGGTGCGTTCCAGGACCAGGGCCAGTTCGTACGCGAGCAGCGCGCCGAAGCTGTGCCCGGCCAGCAGGTACGGCCCGTCGATCCGGTCCCGGATGGTCCGGCCCAGCTCGGCCACCAGGAGTGACCACCGGTCGAGCGGCGGCTCCCGGTGCCGCCGGCCGCGGCCGGGCGGGTCCACCGGCTCCACCTGGAACCCGTCGGGCAGCCAATCGCCCCACATGGTGAAATGTCGCGCCGACCCTCCGGCGTGCGGCAGGCAGAACAGCGTGGTGCGTCTCGCCGGCCAACCGTGCGGGCCAGCGCCTTTGCCGGTCAGGTTTCCGGGCGCCATTGACAAGTCACTCTCCGTCCGTAGACTCCATCATAGATAAACTCACCAGCTGGGGAACAGGTTGCTAGATCTGAACGCACCGGTGCATACGGACGCACCGGTGTCTGTGCGACAGGTGGGGTTCGGGGGTGTTATCGGATGCGGCGCATCGGGAACACCAGCCGGCGGAGGTCGTCGCGCACCCCGCCGGTCGATGTGGCGATCGTGGGGATCGGCTGCCGGTTCCCCGGCGGGGTGACCGACCTCGACTCCCTGTGGCGGGTCCTGTCGCAGGGGCGGGAGGTCACCGGACCGGTCCCGCCCGACCGGCCCGGCGCCGACCTGCTCGCCACCGCCGGCGTCGGCGGTTTCCTGCCCGACATCGACCGCTTCGACAACGAGTTCTTCGGCGTCGCGCCGCGCGAGGCGCGCGAACTGGACCCGCAGCAGCGCCTGCTGCTCGAACTCTCCTGGCGGGCGATGGAGCACAGCGGCGTGGGGCGGCCGACCTGGGCGGGCAGCCGAACCGGCGTCTACTTCGGCATCCTCGCCATGGACTACGCCGTGCTGCACGCCCGTACGCTCGGCGTCTCGGCCGTCAACGGCCACTACGCCAGTGGCAAGGAGTTCAGTTTCGCGGCGGGCCGGGTGGCGTACACCTTCGGGCTGCACGGCCCCTGTATGACGCTCACCGCAGCCTGCGCCTCCTCGCTGCTCGCGGTGCACCTGGCCGCCCGGGCGCTGGCCGCCGGTGACTGCGACGCGGCGCTCGCCGGCGGGGTGAACCTCATGCTCGGCCCCGAGCTGAGCCTCTACATGCGGCAGATCCGGGCGATTTCCCCGAGCGCCCGGTGCCGGCCCTTCGACGCCGCCGCCGACGGGGTGGTCCGCGGCGAGGGCGGTGCCGTCCTGGTGCTCAAGCGGTACGCCGACGCGGTCGCGGACGGCGACCTGATCTGGGGAGTCATCAAGGGCGGGGCGGCCAACCACGACGGCCGCAGCGCCGGCCTGACCGCGCCGAACGCGGTGGCCCAGGAGATGCTGCTGCGCGAGGCGCTCGACGACGCCGGCGTCGAACCGGCGGACGTCCACTACGTCGAGGCGCACAGCACCGGCACCCCGCTCGGCGACCCGATCGAGCTGAGCGCGCTGGCGGCGGTCTTCGGGCCGGGCCGGGATCCGGCGACGCCGCTGCCGATCGGCTCCCACAAGGCCAACTTCGGGCACCTGGACTCGGCCGCCGGCGTCCTCGGGCTGCTCAAGGCACTCCTGGTGGCCCGCGAGGGGCTGGTGCCGCCGCAGATCAAACTGGACCACCCGACGCCCCGCTTCGACTGGGCGGGCTCCGGCCTCGTCGTGCCGACCGCCCCGATGCCGCTCGGGGTCGAGCGCCCCCTGGTGGGCGTCAACGCGTTCGGCCTCTCCGGCAGCAACGTGCACGTCGTCCTCACCGTCCCCGACGGTCGGCCGGAGCCGGCCGGCCCGGCCCGGGCCCGGGTACGGGTCACCGCGCCGGCGGCCAGCCCACCCGTCGCCGAGCCGGTGCTGCTGGTCTCCGGGCCGACCCCGCAGTCGCTGCGCCGGCAGGCCGAGGCGTACGGCGGACTGCTCCGCACCGCCCGGCCCGAGGCGCTGGAGGACCTGCTGTACAGCGCGGCGGCGCGCCGGACCCACCACGCGCACCGGCTCGCGCTCACCGGGGCCGGCGCCGGCCCACTCGCCGACGCCCTGGACCGGTACCTCGCCGGCGATCCGGCGCCCGGCACGGCGGCCGGCGAACGGTTCGACGACAGCCCGGCCTTCCTCGTGCAGGTCTTCTCCGGGCAGGGCGCGCAGTACCCGGCGATGGGCGTCGACCTCTACCGGAGCAGTCCGGTCGTACGGGCGACCCTCGACGAGTGCGCCGAGGCGATCCGGGACCTGGCCGGGTGGTCGCTGCTCGACGAGCTGTCCCGGGTCGAGGGCAGCCGGCTGGTCGAGACCCGGATCGCCCAGCCCGCGATCTTCGCCCTGCAACTCGGCCTGGCCCGGCTCTGGCGCAGCTGGGGCGTACGCCCCGACGCGGTTGTCGGGCACAGCATGGGTGAAGTCACGGCGGCCTGCGTCGCCGGAGTGCTCTCCCTCGACGAGGCCGTCCGGATGATCCTGCTGCGCGGCGAGGTGTTGCAGGGCGCGGCGGGGACCGGCGGGATGGCGGCGGTGGAGCTCTCCCCGGACGAGGTCGAGCCGGTGCTGGCCCGGCACGGGCCCGCTGTGGTGGTCGCCGCCGTGAACGGCCCCCACTCGGTGGTGCTCGCCGGTGGCGCGGACGCCCTGCGGCGGGTCGCCGCCGCGCTCGCCGCCGACGGGGTCGGCTGCGTCCCGCTCGCCGGCGGGTACGCCTTCCACAGCCCGGCCGTCGAGCCGCACGCGGCCCAGTTCGCCGAGCAGCTCGGCGAGGTCGTGCCGCGGGCCGGTGAGGTGCCCCTGCTGTCCACGGTGGACGCCGAGGACCAACCCCGGATGGACACCGGCTACTGGGCGCGCAACGTACGGGAGACGGTGCGGTTCTGGCCGGCGGTGGATCGGCTGCTGGACCGGCGGCCGGCGGTCTTCCTGGAACTGGGGCCGCACCCGGTGCTGCCACGCCCGATCGAGGCCGCGATCGCCCAGCGGGAGCGGCCCGGTGCCGCCGTCGGTTCCCTCGTCCGGGGGCGCCCGGCAGGCACCGCCCTGGCGCACGCGCTGGCCCGCCTCCACGTGGCCGGCGTGGCGGTCGACTGGCCGGCGGTTCGCGGCACACACCGCTACCTGCCGCTGCCGCCCGTGGAGCTGGCCGGCGAGCGGTACTGGTTGACACCCGGCCCACCCCCGGCGGAATCCGCGGCCGGCAACGGCCGTCCGCCGATCACCGGCGCTGCCGGCGCCCGGCCGGCACCCGGCGATGCCGCCACCGGCGGCGGTCCGGAGGCGGCCGACCCGGCGGATGTGAGCGGCTCACCGGATACCGCCGCGGACAGGGGCTTCCCGCACCCGGCCGGTGCGGACGGCTTTGCCCACCCGGCCGCCCTGGGCGGCGGTCTCCGGGCCGAGGTGCGGCTCTTCGACGCCGCGGGCCGCCTGGTGCACACGTTCACCGGGCTGGGCGGCCTGCCCGACGAGGAGGCGGCGAGCCGGCCGCAGGCCGGTGCCGAGAGATCGGACCCCGGGCACCAGCTGGGGACCGCCGTCGGGGACCAGACGGGGCCGGTGGGGCGAGCCCCCGGCGCCTCGGTCTCCCGTCGGGAGGCGGTGGCCGTGGCCGTGACGGCCGCCGCCGCGGAGGCCCTGGGTTACGGGCCGGGCCGACGCCTCGCCCGCGGGCGCGGCTTCTTCGACCTCGGCATGGACTCGCTTGCGCTGATCGGGTTCCTGAACCGGCTCCAGCGGGAACTCGCGGTCCCGATCGACCCGAGCGCCGGCATCGAGTACCCGACCATCGACGCGCTGACCGACCACCTGCTCGGCCTCCTGCCGGCACCCACCGCACAACCGCCCGTGGAGTCCGCACCCCCGCCCGGGGAGCCCGCAGACCCGCCCGTGGAGCCCGCCGGGCCCCCGGCAGCGGCCCGGACCGAGCCGGCGCCGCCGGCCGGCGTGGTCCCGCCGGCGGTCGCCGGCACCGTCGGGCCCGCGCAGCCCACGGGCCTGCCGGACCGGCCCCGGGCGGCGCGTTCGCCGACCTCCGACGACGACCGGTCGGCGGACGGCGTCGAACCGATCGCGATCGTGGGAATCGGGTGCCGGCTGCCCGGCGCCGACTCGGTGGCGGCCTTCTGGCGGCTGCTGCGGGACGGCGTCGACGCCACCTCGGAGGTGCCGGTCGACCGGTGGGACGCCGCGGCCCTGCTGGGCGACCCGACGTCCGTTCCGGGCACGGTCGTCACCCGGCGCGGTGCCTTCCTCGACCGCGTCGACCTGTTCGACAACGCCTTCTTCCGCATCTCCGCCCGGGAGGCCCGGGCGATGGATCCGCAGCAGCGGCTCTTCCTGGAGGTCGCCTGGGAGGCGCTGGAGGACGCCGGCCTGGACGTGGCCCGGCTGCACACCGCGCCCGTCGGGCTCTTCGTCGGCATGAACACCACCGACTACCAGCAGCTGCTCACCCACGACCCCGGGCGGATCGACCTGTACTACGGGACCGGCAACTCGTTCAGCGGTGCGCCCGGGCGGCTCTCCTACTTCCTCAACCTGCGCGGGCCGAGCATCGCGGTGGACACCGCCTGCTCCTCGTCCCTGGTCGCGGTCCACCTGGCCTGCCAGAGCCTGCGCGCCGGGGAAAGCTCGGCGGCGCTCGCCGGGGGAGTCAACGTGATGGCCGCACCCACCGTTCACCAGGCCATGTCCGCCGCGGGCGCCCTCGCGCCGGACGGCAGGTGCAAGACGTTCGACGCCGCCGCCGACGGCTACGGCCGGGGGGAGGGCGCGGGCGTCGTGGTGTTGAAGACCCTCACCCGGGCGCGGCTCGACGGCGATCGGATCTACGCGGTGATCCGGGGCAGCGCCGTCAACCACAACGGCGCCAGCGGCGGGCTGACGGTGCCGAGCACGGCTGCCCAGCGGGAGCTGATCGCCTCCGCGCTCGAGATGGCGGCGGTCGCGCCGTCCGACGTGGACTATCTCGAGGCGCACGGTACCGGGACCCGGCTCGGTGACGCGGCGGAACTGCGCGCGATCGCCGCCGCGCTGGGCGGCGACCGGCCGCCGGACCGCCCGCTGCTCGTCGGCTCGGTCAAGACGAACATCGGCCACCTGGAGGCGGCCGCCGGGGTGGCCGGGCTGGTCAAGACCGCGCTGGGGCTCTGGCACGGCGAGATCCCGCCCCACCTGCACCTGTCCCGCCCGACCGACCAGGTGCCCTGGGACCGGCTGCCGGTCCGGGTCACCACGACGCGGACGCCGTGGCCGGCACGGGCCGACCGGGCGGCCGCGGGGGGTGACCGCCCGGCGGTGGCCGGCGTGAGCGCGTTCGGCTTCACCGGGACGAATGCCCACGTGGTCCTGGCCGGGCCGGGGCCGGCCACCGAGGTGACCGGGTTCGGGACGGCGCGGGCCGGTGCCGCGCAACCGGCGCCGGCCGGCGGTCACCTGCTTCTCGTCTCGGCAGCGGCCCCGGCCGCGCTCGACGCCGCCCGCGACCTGTTCCGGGCCCGGGTCGCCGAGACCCCGCCGGACCAGCTCGCCGACCTCTGCTTCAGCTCCGCGGCGCGCCGTACCCACCTCGAGCATCGGCTCGCGGTGGTCGGCCGGACCCGCGACGAGCTGCTCGCCGCGCTCGCCGGCGAGCGGCCGGCGCACCGGGGCACCGTCCCGCCGGGCCGCCCGCCCCGGCTGGTCCTCGCGTTCGGCCACCACGCCGCCGTGGACATCGATCTGCTGGCCCGGCGGGAGCCGGCCGTCCGGGCCGCCCTGGACCGGCTCGACGCGGCCACCGGCGGGGCCGCGCGTGCCCGGCTGGCCGCCGGTCGGCCGGCCCGGGACGATCCCGGGGCGCTGCTCGTCACCCAGGTGGCGCTCGCCGCGCTCTGGGCCGGTTACGGCGTCGTGCCGGACGCCGTGTTCGCCGCCGGGGCCGGTGAGCTCGCCGCCGCCTGCGCCGCCGGGCTGGTGGAGCCGGCGCGGGCGCTGGCGGCGGCTCTGGACGGCAGCGCCGCCGAGCTGGTGGCGGCGGCCGGTCTTCCCCCGGGCTCGACGCCGGGTGGCAACCCCGGCGACCCGGGGGTGGCGCCGGCGGGGGAGTGGTCGGTCTGGGGCGCCGCTGCGCCTCCGCTCCGGCTGGCCTCGGTGGACGGTCCGGCCGCGCTCACCGGGGCCGAAGCCGACCTGCTGCTCGCGGCGGACGGCCGGGCCGACGCCGCGGCGTTCGGCCTGGCTCCTGAGGCCACCGTCCCCGTCGTGTCGGCCGATCCGCAGCGGGCCGACGGGTTCCTGGACGCCATCGCCGCGCTGCACGTGCAGGGGGTCCCGATCCGCTGGTCAGCGGTCTACGGCGCCCGACCGTACCGGATCGTCCCGCCGTCGTACCCGTGGCAGCGGCGGCGGCACTGGCCGGAGGACCCGGTGCCGCCGCCGCACCGGGAACCGGCCGTGCCGAGCGGGGCGGCGGGCCCGCACCCGCATCTGGACGCGCCGTTCCGGCCGGTCGACGATGCCGGTCGCCGCTACTACCCGGTCCGCGTCGACCCGGGCGCCGCCGACCCGGGGTCGGCCGAGGTGACCGCCCCGGCCCTGGTCGAGCTTCTGCTCGCCGCGGCCGGCGACGTGCTCGGCGCCGGCGCGGCCCTACGGGACGTGGAGCTGCCCTGGCCGGCGCTGCCGGCGTCCCGGTTCGGTCCGGACGCCGAGGCGCAACTGGTCGCGGAGCCGGACGGAGCCGGCTGGCGGTTGCGGCTGCTGGCCGGGGCGGAGGTGGCGACCGCGGTGGCCCGCACCGAGCCCGGCCCGGTGTCCGGCACCGAGCCCGGCCCGGCCCTCACCAGCCCTATGCCCATCGGCCCCATGCCCACCGGCCCTACGCACACCGGCCCTACGCCCATCGGGCCGGCGGAGACCCGGTTGGGAGCTGCCGCGACGGTGACCGGGACGGCCGCGGCTGGCACCGAGGTGACCCTCCCCGCCGAACCGGCCGGCTTCCCGCTCGCGGCGGCGATCCGGTTCGCCGCCGGGCGGCTCGCCCCGACCGCCGAGGGCGTGGTTCTCTGCGGAGCCGACCGCATCCGGGTCGGCCCCGGCACCGGACCGGCGGTCGTCCGGGCGGCGGCGGGGGGGCCCGACACGGCCACGCTCCGGGTGGCCACCGCGGAGGGCACCGACTGGGCCGCCCTCGACGGCCTGCGGTTCGTCCCGGCCGAGCGGGCGACCCTGGCCGCCGAGGTCCGGGACCGCTGCGCCGGGCGGCTCTTCACCGTGACCTGGCGGCGGGTCGAGCCAGCCGGACCGGGACCGGCCGGGGACTGGCTGGTCTGTCCGGCCGGTGCCGGCGCCCGTCCCGTCGCGGACCGGCTCGCGACCCAGTTGCGTCACGCCGGGGCCGACGTGCAGTGGTGGGAGCCGGCCGGCGAGGCCGGGTGGAGCGACCTGCCCGGCGAACGGAACGTGCTCCTCGTGACGGCGGACCCCGACGGCGCCGCGGACCCGGCGGCCCCGGCCCGCGCGGTGCTGCTCGCCACCCGGGCGTTGCGCTCCCGGGCCGGGGGCCCCGGCCGGCTCTGGGTGGTCACCGCGGGAGCGGTCGAGCCGGCCGCCGGCGTACCCCGCCCGGCGCAGGCCGGGGTCTGGGCGCTCGGCCGGGTCCTGGCCCTGGAGGCGGCCGCGGTCTGGGGCGGCCTGCTCGACCTCGACCCGCGGGCACTCGCCGACGACGCGGCCGTCCGCGAGGCGGTACGCGTGCTGCCCGCGCCCGGCCGGCCCCGACCGGTGCCGGTGGAAGACGAGCTCTGTCGGCGCGGCGAGACCTGGTGGGCGCCGCGGCTGTCCCCGCTCGGGCCGCTGCCCGCGGCCGCCCGGGTCGCCGTCTGCCGGCCGCGGCTGTGGTACGCGGTGACCGACGCGCTGCTGCCGGCCAACCGGCCCTTCCTGGACGTCCTCGTCGAGAGGGGACTGCGGCGGCTGGTCGCGGTGGCCACCACGTCGGGCGGTATGGACGCCGACGCCGCGGAGCGGCTGGCCGAGCTGACGCGGTGCGGTGTCGAGGTGCGGCAGGTTCCGCTGGATCACCCCGACCTGGCCGGTGAACTGGCCGCACGGTCGCTGGGTGGGGGGCTCGGCGGGGCGGTGCTGCTCGCACCACCCGCCCCGATCCGCTCGCTGGACGACACCGATCCGGCGGTGGTCGCCGCGGAGCTGGGCTGGGCCGGGGTGGTCCGGCGGATGGTGGAGGCCATCCGGGGACGGCGCCCGGAGCTGGTCGTCGTGACCGGATCGGCGGCCGTCACCTGGGGCGCGAGCGGCACTGCCGCCCGGGCCGTCGCCGAGGGCGTGGTCACCGCCGCCATGGCGGCCGTCGGGCGCATCCCCCGGCTGGTACGGCTGATGCCGCGCAGCGACACCGGCGAGCTGTCCCGCCGGGACGACATGGTGATGACCGAGAGCGGGCTGCGCCCGTTGCCGGATCCGGAGGTGGCGGAGGCGTTCGACGCGGTGCTGCGCGCCGGCGTGCCGGGCGAGGTGACCGTGGCCGCCGCCGACGTGACCCGGTACGCGCGGGTCTGCCGCACCCTGGTCGACCGGGCGTTCCTGGCCGAGCTGGCGGGATCCGCCGACGGGCCGGCCGGCGGAACCGGCACGGCCGCGCAGCGCGCCACCCCCGTGCTGCCGCCGGTTGCCGCCCGGATCCTGGCCGCCCCCGCCGAGCGGCGCGAGGAGATCCTGCTCGACCTCGTCCTCGGCGCCGTGCTGGAGGTGCTCGGCGAGGCCTCCGACGCCGACGTCGGCGCCGAGCGGGGCTTCTTCGACCTCGGGATGGACTCGGTGATGACGCTGAGCCTGCGCGGCCGGCTGGAGCAGGCCCTCGGCGTCGCGCTGCCGGCGACGCTGACCTTCGAGTTCCCCAACGCCGCCGCGCTCACCCACCACCTCCGCACCGAGCTGGAGTCGGCCCCGGCCGGGGACGGCCCCGGGGAACCGGCCGGCCGGCCCCCGGCCCCCACGCGGGGTCCCGGCGCCCCTGCCGCGACGGCCCGGGCGGCCGGCGTCGGGCGGCCGGGCGCGGCGCCGCCCACCACGGCCCCGCCCGCCGCGGTCGCATCGTGGGACGCCGTGCACGACGACGACCTCGACGGGCTCTCCGAGGACGCCCTGATGGACCGGCTGCTGGCCGCGATGGCGGAGGACGGCTGAGATGTCGACACCGGCCGAGGGCACCCCGCGGGACAGCCGGCGGGTGATGGCCGATGCCCTGCGCACCATCGAGCGGCTGCGCCGGCAGCTCGCCGACAGCCGGGACGCCTGGCTGGGCGAGCCGATCGCCGTCATCGGCATGAGCTGCCGCCTCCCCGGTGGCGCGAACTCGCCGGAGGAGTTCTGGAACCTGCTGCGCAACGGCGTCGACGCCACCGGGGAGTTCCCGCCGGACCGGGCGGACGCCGCCGCCGTCTACCACCCTGACCCGGACGAGCCGGGGAAGGCGTACACGATCCGGGGGGCGTTCCTCGACCGGGTCGACCGGTTCGAGCCGGAGGCGTTCGGCATCTCGCCGCGCGAGGCGGTCGGCATGGACCCGCAGCACCGGATCGCGCTGGAGATCAGCTGGGAGGCGCTGGAGCGGGCGGGTTACGCCCCGGACCGGCTCACCGCCAGTCGTACCGGTGTCTACTTCGGACTCAGTACGACCGACTACGTCCGGGCCCGGCAGCAGTACGGCGACCTCAACGACGTCGACTTCTACCAGCTCGTCGGCGAACCGAGCTTCCTTGCCGGGCGGATCTCGTACCTGCTGGGACTGCGCGGGCCGAGCAAGGTGGTCGACACCTCCTGCTCCTCCGCGCTGGTCGGGCTGCACGAGGCGTGCCAGGCGCTCCGGCTGCGCGAGTGCGACCTGGCCCTCGCCGGCGGCGTCAACCTGCTGCTGTCCCCGTACGGCTTCGTGTTGATGAGCAAGTTCCGGGGGCTCTCCGCCGACGGGCGGTGCAAGACGTTCGACGCCGCCGCCGACGGCTACGCCCGCGGCGAGGGGGCGGGGGTCGTCGTCCTGAAGCGGCTCGGCGAGGCACAGGCCGACGACGACCCGATCCTCGCCGTGATCCTCGGCTCGGCGGTCAACCACGACGGGCGGTCCAGCGGGCTGACCGTCCCGAGCCCCGCCGCGCAGCAGGCGGTCATCGAGGCCGCCCTCGCCCAGGCCCGGATCGACCCGGCCGAGGTGGACTACGTCGAGGCGCACGGCACCGGCACGGCCCTCGGCGACCCGATCGAGCTGCACGCGCTGGAGGCGGTGCTGGGCCGGCACCACACGGCGGAGGCGCCGCTGCTGGTCGGCTCCGTCAAGACCAACATCGGGCACCTGGAGCCGGCGGCGGGCATCGCCGGGCTGATCAAGGTGGTCCTCTCCATCGGGCACCGCGAGATCGCCCCGCACCTGAACCTGCGCACTCCCAACCCGAACATCGAGTGGGATCGGCTGCACGTGGAGATCCCCACCCGGTGCCGTCCCTGGCCGGACCGTGGCCACCCGCCCACCGCCGCGGTGAGCAGCTTCGGTGCGAGCGGGACCAACGCCCACGTCATCCTCGCCGCGCCGCCGCCGGCGCCGCCCCGCGCCGCCACCCGCCGGCCGTACGGGCTCTTCCTGGCCTCCGCCCGGACCGAGGAGGCCCTGCGTGAGCTGGCCGACCGGCACGCCCGCTGGCTGCGCGGCCCGGCCGCGCCCGAGCTGGCGGACGCCTGCTACACCAGCCACGTCGGCCGGGCGGTGCAGGCGCACGGTCTGGCCGTCACCGCCGCGTCCACCGAGGAGCTGGCCGAGGCGCTCGCCGGGTACGCGACCCAGGGGCGCGGCCGCGGCCTGGTCGCCGCGGCCCTGCCCCGGCAGCGGGACCGCAAGGTGGCGTGGCTCTTCACCGGCCAGGGCTCGCAGTATCCGGGTATGGGCCGGGGCCTGCTGGCGGAGCCGGCGTTCCGTGCCGCGTTCGAGCAGTGCGCCGAGCTGTTCGACGCGGAGTTGGACCGGCCGCTGGGCGAGGTCGTCTGGCCGGCGGCGGCCGGGCCGGCTCCACTCGACGACACCCGCTACACCCAGCCGGCCCTCTTCGCCGTCGAGTACGCCCTGGCCCAGCTCTGGCTCTCCTGGGGGCTCCGCCCGGCCCTGCTGGCGGGGCACAGCCTCGGCGAGATCGTCGCCGCCTGCGTCGCCGGCGTGGTCGACCTGCCCGCCGCGGCGCGGCTGGTCGCAGCCCGGTCCCGGTTGATGGCCGCGCTTCCGGCGGGCGGCGCCATGGCGAGCGTCTTCTGCCCGGAGGAGCGTGCCCGCCAGGCCATCGCCGGCCACGCCGACCGGCTCGCCGTGGCGGCGGTCAACGGCCCGGCCGAGGTGACCCTCTCCGGGGACGCGGTGCAGCTCGACGCGGTCCTGGCCGCCCTCGCCGAGCACGGGGTGCGGGCTCGCCGGCTCGCCGTCTCGCACGCCTTCCACTCACCGTTGATCGAGCCGATGCTGGAGCCGCTACGGGAGGCGCTCGCCGGCATCACGTTCCAGCCGCCCCGGATCCCACTCGTCTCCAACCTGACCGGCGCACTCTGGAGCGAAACGCCGACCACGGCCGAGTACTGGCTGCGGCACGCCGCCGGCACCGTCCGGTTCGCCGACGGGGTGCGGACCCTGTATGCGGAGGGCGCCCGGAGCTTCCTCGAGATCGGCCCGCAGCCCGTGCTCTGCACGCTCGCTGCCCGGACCCTCGACGACGACGGCTGCCGGTTCCTGCCGAGCCTGCGCGGGCGGGGCAGCGACGACCTGCGGGCCGTGCTCGACGCGCTGGGCGGCCTCTGCCTGCGCGGTGCCCGGCCGGACTGGGCGGCGGTGCACTCCGTCGAGGAGGTGCGCCGGGTGGTGCTGCCGACCACACCGTGGCGCGGGACGCACTACTGGTTCCGCGAGGTCACGCCGGCACTGCCGGTCGCGGCGCCGCCGCCTGCGGAGACTGCGGCGGTCGTGACGGGCGTGGGCCGGCGGCTGCGTGGAGCGGTGCCGGCGTACGAGGTGGAACCGGCGAAACTGGCGGTGGCCGGTGGGGGAGACGTTTTGCTGGGCGCGGTGGCGGAGCTCGCCACGGCTGCCGCGACCGACTGTCTGGGCGGTCCGTGGTGGGGCGTCGCCGACCTGGCCGGGCACGCGCCGCTGCCGGCCGCGGCGGACCAGGAGGCGTTCCAGCTCACCGTCGCTGCCACCGATGACGGGTCGGCACGGTGGGAGCTCCTCGGGCAGAGCGGCCCGCAGCAGGCCGCCGGCGCGCCGTGGACCCGGTACGCCAGCGGGTTGCTGCGGCGCCGGGCCCGGCCGGCGTCCGGCGGCGACCCCGGAAAGGCGTCCGGTGGCGACCCGGGAAAGGCGTCCGGCGGTGACCCGGGAAAGGCGTCCGGCGGTGACCCGGTGGACGCGTCGGGCGGCGATCTCGCGGAGGCGGCCGGCGGCGGTCCCGTGGAGGCGTCCGGCGACGGTCTCGCGGGGGCGGCCGGTCCTGCCCAGCCCGTCGGGCCGGCGCCCGGCTGGCGGGAGCTGCTCGACGCCGCCGCGGAGGCGCTGGCCGCAGCGGCCGGCCCCGCCGTCCGGTCCGCCACGGCCGGCCCGGCCGCCACCGAGCCTGCCCTGGCCGCTCCGGTGGGCGGGGACGCGACTGCCGGGGTCGGCCGCCAGGCGGCGACCGCCGCCAGTGCGGGCGGCAGCGGCGAGGGCGGGGCCGGTGCGGGCGGCAGCGGCGAGGGGCGACTGGTGGTGCGCGGCTGCGCGGAACTGGCCGTCCGCGGGACGCCCGCCGCGGTCACCGCCGTCCGGGTCCGGCCCGGCACGGTCCGCGTTCTGCCGCAGGGCGCGGCGGTCGGTTCCGTCGACCTGCTCGCCGGGGACGGCACCCCGGTCGGCATCGTGCGGGATCTGCTGATGGCGCCCGGCCAGGCGCCGGCCGCACCCTGGCGCGACCCCGCCCGGCTCCTCTACGACCTGGACTGGCAGTTGCTCCCGGCGACCGACGGCGACCGGGGCCGGCCCGGTCCTCGCGGGCTCGCCGGGGAGGCCCACCTGCTCGTCGCCGACCCCGCCAGCGCCGAGTACGCACTGGTCGATCGGCTCGCCGCCACCCTGCGCGCCGCCGGCGCGGTCGTCACCGTCGCCGCCCCGCCCGTGACGGCCGGCGAGGGCGATCCCGGGCCGGACCCGGCGACGGTCCGGGCCCTCGTGCAGGCGTGGTGCGCGGGGCCGGATCGACCGGCACGGGTCCTGGTCCTCACCGGGCTGGACGCCCCCGCGCCGGAGCACTGCGACGCCTCGCGGTTGGAGGAGTACCTTGCCCGGGCCGACCTGACGGTCCTCGCGCTGCTGCGCGAGATGGCGGCCCGACCGGACTGCCCGGACGCCAGGATCGCGCTGGTCACCCGGGGTGCCGCCCGGATCGCCGGGGACCCCGGGGCGCCCAACCCGACCGGCAACACCCTCTGGGGGCTGGGCCGGGTCCTGGCGCTGGAACATCCGGACCGCTGGGGCGGCATCGTCGACCTCGACCCGGGACGGCCGGAGGACGAGGCGGCGGCCCTGCTCGACGTGCTGGCCGGCGGCCCGGTGGAGGACCAGGTCGCGCTCCGGGGCGCACGCCGGTTCGGCCTGCGCCTGGTGCCCGCCCCGCTGGACGCCGCCGCCCTGTACCGTCGCCCGGAGGTCCGGCCCGACGGCACGTACCTGGTCACGGGGGGCTTCGGTGGGATCGGCCTGCTGGTGGCGGAGTGGCTGGCGCGGGCCGGCGCCGGGCGGCTGGTGCTGCTGGCGCGGACGCCGCTGCCCGAGCGGGCCGCCTGGCCGGACGCCCCGGAGCGGCTGCGGGACCGGATCGCCGCGGTGCGCCGCCTCGAGGAACTCGGCGCGATCGTGCGGGTGGTGGCCGCCGACGTGGCCGACGAGGCGGCGATGGTGGGCCTCTTCACCGAACTGGAGGACGCGGAGCTGCCGCTGCGGGGGGTGGTGCACGCCGCCGGCGTCTCGGTGCCGCAGTTCGCCCGGGACGTCACCCCGGAGGCGTACCGGCAGGTCTGGCGCCCCAAGGTGCTCGGCGGCGCCCTGCTGCACTGGCTGAGCGACGACGCGCCCCTGGACTTCTTCATCGGTTTCTCGTCCATCGCCGCGACCTGGGGCTCCCAGCACCTGGCCAGCTACGCGGCGTCGAACGCGTTCCTCGACGGGCTCGCCCAGCACCGGGCCGCCGCCGGCCTGCCGGCGCTCTCTGTCGCCTGGGGACCGTGGGACCTGCCGTCGGCGCTCTTCGGCGCGGAGGTGATGGAGTTTCTGCGCGCCACCGGGCTGCGTCCGCTCGCACCGCCCCAGTGCGTCACGCTCCTCGGTGCCCTGGCGGCGGACCCGGCGCCGCAGCGGGTGGTCTGCGCCGTCGACTGGTCCACCTTCAAGCCGGTCATGCAGGCCCGCACCGATCGGCCGATGCTGCACGGCATCGACGACGCCCCGGCGCAACCGGCCGACGCCGAGCCGACGCCGCTGCTGGACGAGCTGCGCGCCACCGGCGACCCGGCGCGGGTACGACAGCTGCTCACCAGCTACCTGACCGGACTGGCCGGCACCGTGCTCGGCCTGGACCCGGCGACCATCGACGACGGCGCCGACGTCGTCGGGTACGGCCTGGACTCGCTGATGGTGATGGACGTGGTCCGCAGCTGCCGCCGGGATCTGCGGGTCAGCCTCCGCGCCGGTGACCTGTTCGCCCGGGCCACCCTGCGCGAATGGGTCGACCTGGTGGCCGCCGAGACAGGGGCGGGGCCGGTGGGGCGGCCGGGGGAGGCGGCCGGGACGCCGGACGACCCCGCCACCGACCCGCGCTGGATCCGCGCCGACGTGACCCTCGCCCCCGAGGTCGTGCCCACCGGAGCCGTGTCCCGGGTGCGGGACCCGGGCGAGGTGCTGCTGACCGGGGCCACCGGCTTCGTCGGCGGCTACCTGCTGCACGAGCTGCTCGCCACCACCGCGGCCCGGGTGCACTGTCTGGTCCGCTGCGCCGACCCGGCCACCGGGCTGGAGCGGGTGCGGGCCAACCTGGAGCGGTACCTGCCCTGGCCGGCCGGCGCCGAGCAGCGGGTCCGGATCGTCCCGGGCGACCTGGCGAAACCCGCGCTGGGCCTGGCGCAGCCGGTCTTCGAGGAGCTGGCCGACCGGCTGGACGGCATCTACCACTGCGGCGCCTGGGTCAACTTCGGCTACCCGTACGACCAGCTGCGCGCGGCGAACATCGGCGGCACCGAGGAGATCCTGCGACTCGCCGTGACCGGCCGACCGACCGGGGTGCACCACGTGTCGACGTACGGCATCTGGGGCCTGCCGGTGCCGGACCGGCCGGTGATCGCCGAGGACGAGGAGATCGTCACCGCCGGCCGGCTGGTCACCGGATACGTGCAGACGAAGTGGGGCGCCGAGCGGCTCGTGGAGCTGGCCCGGGCCCGGGGCGTCGCGGTGGACGTCTACCGCCCGGGCCGGGTCCTCGGCGACTCGCGGACCGGGGCCTGCCTCACCACCCACTTCACCACCCGGGTCATCAAGGGGTGCCTCCAGCTGGGTGCGGCACCGGAGATCGACATCGAGGTGGAGATGACGCCGGTCGACTACGTCGCGGCGGCGCTGGTGCACATCTCCCGCCACGGTCCGGCGTACGGCCGTACCTACCACCTCGTCAACCCGCGCAAGTTGCCGTTCGTGGAGCTGGTCGCGGCGCTGCGCCGGCACGGCTACCCGATTCCGCTGGTGCCGGTGGAGCAGTGGTGGCAGCGGTTGACGGCGTCCTACGGGGTCGGCGCGAACGAGCTGCACCCGGTGCTGCCGGTGGTGCGGGAGTTCGTGGTCGGCGGCGAGGAGGCGATCGGGTACGCCGTCCGCAACGCCGACGACGCGCTGGCCGGCTCCGGCATCACCTGCCCCGCTCCGGACGACCGGCTGCTCGACATCTACCTGAGCTGGCTGATCCACAGCGGCTACCTGCCCCCACCCGGTTCCCTCGACGAAAGGCGCCGAGACATATGACCAGCAGGACCGAGACCGTGTACGACGTGGCCATCATCGGATCCGGGCTCGCCGGGTCGATGACCGCCGCCTGCCTGGCGCGCAACGGCGCGCGGGTGCTCATCGTCGACGGGGCGACCCATCCCCGGTTCGCCATCGGCGAGTCGACGATCCCGGCCACCTCGATGATGATGCGACTGGTCAGCGAGCGGTACGGGGTGCCGGAGATCAAGTGGCTCTCCACCTTCGAGGGAGTCCAGGCCAGGATCACCACGACCTGTGGTGTGAAGCGCAACTTCGGTTTCGTCTACCACCGGCCGGGTGAGCGGCAGAACCCGCGCGAGACGCACATGTTCCCGATCCCCAAGGTGACCCACACCGAGAGCCACTTCTTCCGGCAGGACGTGGACAACTGGATGCTCACGGTGGCGGCGAAGTACGGCACCACCGTACGTCAGCAGGTGCGGATCACCGGGGTCGAGATCGACGACGACGGCGCGACCTTGCGGCACGCCAAGGGCGAGTACCGGGCGAAGTTCGTCGTGGACGCCAGCGGGTTCCGCTCGGTGCTGGCCGACAAGTTCGACCTGCGCGAGGAGCCGACCCGCTTCCGGCACCACTCCCGATCGATCTTCACGCACATGATCGGCGTACGCCCCTACGACGAGCTGGCGACGAAGGACCGGTACGGCCACCCGAGCCCGTGGCACGAGGGGACGCTGCACCACGTGTTCCGCGGCGGCTGGCTGTGGGTGATCCCGTTCGACAACCACCTGCGGGGCACCAACAGCCTGTGCAGCATCGGCCTGCAGCTCGACCCGCGGATCCACCCGGAGCCGGACTGCCCGCCGGAGGAGGAGTTCCGTCGCTTCATCGCCCAGTTCCCCGACATCGCGCCGCAGTTCGCGCAGGCCCGCGCGGTTCGCGACTGGGTCCGCACGGGTCGCCTCCAGTACTCGTCGCGGCAGACCGTCGGCTACCGGTGGTGTCTCACCTCGCACGCCGCCGGCTTCCTGGATCCGCTCTTCTCCCGCGGGCTGTCCAACTCGCTGGAGACCATGCACGCCCTGGTGCACCGCCTGCTGGACGCCATCCGCGACGACGACTTCTCGCTGGAACGGTTCGAGTACATGCAGGAGTTCGAGCAGGGCCTGCTCGACTTCAACGACGACCTGGTCGCCAACGCCTACACCTCCTTCGGCGACTGGCGGCTGTGGGACGCCTGGTTCCGGATCTGGTCGCTGGGACAGTTCATCGCCACCTTCGAGGTGAACCGCGCGTACGCCCGGTACCTGGACACCCGCGACCCGGCGGTGCTGGCCCCGCTGGAGCGGCCCTGGTGGCGGGGGCGGGTGATTCCCCAGGACTCGCCGTACGGCGGGGTGATGGCGCTGTTGCAGAAGGTCAACGAGATGACCCGGGAAGTGCAGGCCGGCCGGGCGGACGCGGGCGAGACGGCCGCCGAGCTGCTGCGGCTGCTGCGCGAGTCGGACTTCGTGCCGCCGGCCTGGGGGCTGGCCGACCCGGACAACCAGTGGACCGACGCGAGCTTCCTGGAGATCGGCCGGACGCTGCGCTGGGCGCGGAGGAAGGCCCCGCGGGGGGTCGGTGACCTGACCTACGAAGGGCTGACGCTCTTCGTCAAGAAGCGGTTCTCGCCGGGGGAGTTCGCCGTCGGCGAGGAGCTCAAGCACGCGCTCGCCCGGTGGCCGGTGGTCGGCCGGCGGCTGCGCGTACCGGCACCGAAGTGAGCCCCGGACGAGTGAGGAGTGCACCGTGAACGGAGGTTCGACCGCGCACAACGGGACGTTCGACGTGGTGGTCATCGGTACCGGCCTGGCCGGGTCGACGCTCGCTGCCTGTCTGGCGCGCAACGGCGCCCGGACGCTGATCATCGATTCCGGTACCCATCCGCGGTTCGCCATCGGCGAGTCGACGATCCCGTACACGTCGATGATGATGCGGCTGATCAGCGAGCGGTACCGGGTACCCGAGATCAAGTACCTGAGCACCTTCGAGTCGGTCTACGCCCACGTGAGCACCACGTGCGGAGTGAAGCGCAACTTCGGCTTCGTCTACCACCGACCCGGCGAGCCGCAGCGGCCGGCCGAGTCGAACATGTTCCAGATCCCCAAGATCTTGAACACCGAGAACCACTTCTTCCGGCAGGACGTCGACAACTGGATGCTCACCGTGGCCGCCCGTCACGGCGCCCGGGTGCGCCAGCAGGTGCGGATCGGCGGCATCGACGTGACCGAGGACGGGGTCACCATCGACGTGGGCCCGGGCGCCCCGATCCGGGCCCGGTTCGTCGTGGACGCCAGCGGTTTCCGGTCGGCCCTGGCGCAGGCGTTCGACCTGCGGGAGGAACCGACCCGGCTGCACCACCACTCCCGGTCGCTCTTCACCCACCTGGTGGGGGTGCGCCCGTACGACGAGTTCGCCCCGCGCAGCCGCTACGGCCAGCCGACCGGCTGGCACGAGGGGACGCTGCACCACGTCTTCCCGGGCGGCTGGATGTGGGTGATCCCGTTCGACAACCACCCGCGCTCCACCAACAGCCTGTGCAGCGTCGGCATCAACGTGGATCCGCGGCTGCACCCGGTGCCGGACTGCTCGCCGCAGGAGGAGTTCCGCCGGTTCCTGGAGCGGTACCCCGGGATCGCGCCGCAGTTCGCCGCCGCCCGGCCGGTGCGGGACTGGGTGCGTACGGACCGCCTCCAGTACTCGCCGACGCGGACGGTCGGCTACCGGTGGTGCCTGATGTCGCACGCCGCCGGCTTCGTGGACGCGCTCTTCTCCCGCGGCCTCTCCAACACCATGGAGATCATCAACGCCCTGGTGCAGCGGCTGCTGGACGCGCTGCGCGACGACGACTTCGCGGTCGAGCGGTTCGAGTACGTGCAGGAGTTGGAGCAGGGGCAGCTCGACTTCAACGACAACCTGGTGGCGAACGCGTACGTCGCGTTCCGGGACTGGGACCTGTGGGACGCCTGGTTCCGGGTCTGGGCGCTGAGCCAGATCCTCTCCACCTTCGAGATCAACAAGGCGTACTCGCTGTTCACCGCGACCCGGGACCCGGCCGTCCTGGCCCGGATGGAACACCCGTGGTGGCGGGTCGACCTGCGCGAGTTCGACCCGAGCCGGGTGGACGACGCCGACCACGCCGCCGTGCTGGAGTTCCTGGCCGACGTCAGCCGGATGATGCGGCGGGTCGACGCGGGTGACGCCGACCCGAAGGAGACCGCCGCCGAGATCCGCCGCCGGCTGGGCGAGGCGAACTTCGTGCCGCCCGCCTTCGGTCTGGCCGACCCGGCGAACCGCTGGGCCGGCGCGACGACCGCCAAGGTCCTCGGCACGCTGCGCTGGGCCAGGCGGCAGGCGCCGCCGGCGATCGGGGAGCTGACCCACGACGGGCTGACGTTGTTCATGCGCAAGCGGTTCGCCCGCGGCGAGTTCGAGCCGGTCGAAGAGATCAAACAGAAGCTCGCGGGTTGGCCGGTCGTCGGCCGCCGGCTGCGGGTTCCGGAACCGAAATGAGGAGTACGCGGTGAGTGAGTTGACCGAGGCCGAGAAGACGGTCTACGACGTGGCGATCCTCGGCGCGGGGTTCGCCGGTTCGATGCTGGGCGCGATCCTGGCCCGCAACGGCGCCAAGGTGCTGCTGGTGGACGCCAAGGCTCACCCGAAGTTCGCGATCGGCGAGTCCACCATCCCGAACATGCTGGTCTCGCTGCGCACCATGGCGGACCGGTACGGCGTGCCGGAGTTGTTGACCCTCTCCACGCTGACCGCGTGCCAGAAGATCATTTCGCCCTGGCACGGCATGAAGGACCACTTCGCCTTCCTCAACCACCAGGAGGGCAAGGAGCAGGACCCGATGCAGGTCACCATGTTCAACTTCCCGAGCCTGCTGCACGAGACGCCGCACATGTACCGCCAGGACACCGACGCCTACCTCTTCTACGCGGCGATCAAGTACGGCTGCACCGCCCGGGTCAACTTCACCATCGCCGACGTCGACTTCGACGACGCCGGGGTGACGGTGAGCTCCACCCGGGGCGAGCAGTTCCGCAGCCGGTACGTGGTGGACGCCAGCGGCTACCGGTCCCCGCTGGCCGAGAAGTTCCAGCTCCGCGACGATCCGTGCCGGTTCAAGCACCACTCGCGGGCGATGTGGAACCACTTCATCAACGTGCCCTCCACCGACGACGTGTTCCGCCGTACCGGCAAGGACAAGCCGCCGGTGCCGTTCTACAGCGGCACCGTGCACCACCTCTTCCCGCGCGGCTGGTTCTGGGTGATCGCCTTCAACAACCACAAGGACTCCCGCAACCCGCTGTGCAGCATCGGCCTGACGATGGACGAGAAGAAGTATCCGAAGGAGCCGGGCGTCTCTCCGGAGGAGGACTTCTGGAAGCACGCCCAGCGGTTCCCCGGCATCGCCGCCCAGTTCGCCGGCGCCGAACCGATGCGCGAGTGGGTCGCGACCGACCGGGTGCAGTACTCGTCGAAGCGCACGGTGGGGGATCGGTGGGTCCTGCTGGCGCACGCCGCCGGCTTCGTCGACCCGCTCTTCTCCCGCGGGCTCTCCAACACCTGCGAGGCGGTCAACGTGCTGGCCTGGCGGATCCTGCGGGCGGTTAAGGACGACGACTTCTCGGCGGAGCGGTTCAACGGGGTGGAGGTCCGCCAGCAGGCGCTCTTCGACGGCAACGACAAGCTGGTGCACGCCGCCTACAACTCCTTCGAGGACAACGGCCTCTGGACGGCGGTGTTCCGGATCTGGGCCTGGGGTTCCAACGCCGGCACCTTCCGCGCGCACGAGGCGTACCGCCGGTGGCGCTCGACCGGTGACGAGCGGCACCTGATCGAGCTGGAGGAGGTGAAGAACCCGGGCCTGCACTGGTCGGACCACGAGGGGTACGCGGAGCTGTTCGAGGACATGGTGAAGCAGTGCGACGACTTCGCCGCCGGCAGGATCACCGGCCAGGAGGCGTCGGACGCGCTCTACGACCACCTGAACCGCGCACCGTTCGTGCCGGCCCACTGGGGTTGGAAGGACCGGAACCTGCGGTTCATCAACCCGACCCCGTTCAAGATCGGCCGCACCATGCTCTGGGCGGCCACCCAGGCGCCGCCGGAGGTGCGGCGGCTGATGCTCGGCTTCCTCCGGGAGGCCGGCAAGGAGTTCGTGCTCGGCCGGAAGATCTTCTAGGAGGCCCGCCATGACGACGCCCGGCACCGATCCGCCGGTGGGCCCGCGGGAGGCGCCACCGGCCGGCCACGACGTCGCGATCATCGGTAGTCATCTCGCGTCCGGGCTACTCGCGACCGTCCTGGCTCGGCAGGGGCTGCGGGTCCTGCTGGTCGACGCGCCGGGCGGGGCGGGCCCGGCCGGCGACAGCACGGTGCCGTACACCACGGCCGTGCTGCACCTGCTCGGCGAGCGCTTCGACGTGCCGGAGATCGCGTCCTTCGCCCACTTCGAGGACCTGCCGGATCCGGTGCGGCGGCTCAGCGGCATCAAGAAGAGCCTGGCGTTCCTGCACCACACGCCCGGCCGGCGGCACGACCCGGCGCACACCGTGCAGTTCCACGTACCGGGCGAGCACAGCGAGTGGCACCTCTACCGGCCGGTGGTCGACGAGTACGCCCGCGACCTGGCCGTCCGGTACGGCGCCGAGGTCGCGCCGGACGGGGTTACGGTGACCGGGATCCAGCTCTCCGCCGAGGGAGCTTCGCTGACGCTCAGCGACGGCCGTGGCTACCGGGCACGGTACCTGGTGGACGCCGCCGGAACCGATTCGCCGCTGCTGCGCCACCTCGGGGTCGGGGCGGGACCGGACGGGCTGCTGCTGCGCTCCCGGCTGCTCCACGCCCACCTGCGCGACGTCCGGCCGTTCGAGGAGTGCAGCACGCTCGCCGACTACCGGCGGGCGACGGCGTGGTCCCGCGGCACCGTCCACCACGTCTTTCCGGGCGGCTGGATCCAGGTCGTCGACTTTCGCAACCACGACCGTGCCGCCAGCGAGCTGTGCAGCGTCAACGTGGGCCTCGACCCCGACCGGTTCACCGACCTGCCGGCCGAGCCGGCCGCGGCGTTCCGGGCCCTGGTGGACCGCTTCCCCAGCCTGCGGGAGCAGTTCGGGCGGGCCGAGGCGGCGGGGCCGTGGGTCGCCGAGGAGCACTGGCAGCGGCGGGTCGCGGTCACCCACGGCCCCCGGTGGTTCGCCATGGAACGCTCCGCGTGCCGGACCGACGAGTTCCTCTCCCGGGACGTGACGATGGCTGCGGAGGTGGTCCACGCCCTCGGCGCGGCCCTGCCCCGGATCGCGCGTGGCGAGGTTCCGGCCGAGGCGGAGCTGGCCCGGGTCGCCGCGTACCAGGACGCGCTGATCGACTTCAACGACCGGATGCTCGCCGCGGCGCGTACCGCCTGCGGCAGCTTCGAGCTGTGGAACGCCTACAGCCGGGTCTGGCTGCTCTGGCAGATCCTGGCGCACCTGTCGCTCAAGCGGGCGACCAACGAGGCGGTCGGCGACGGCAGGTGGGACCCGGTCGAACGGTTCGCGGGCGGCGGGCTCTGGTTCCGTACGCCGGACGGACTGCGCCAGCTGCTGGAGTGGTTCTTCGAGGTGATGGCGCGGGTCCGGGCCGGCGAGCTCGGCCAGGCCGAGGCGGCCAGGTCGATCTTCCGCCGGTTGGGCCGCGAGCGGTTCGTGCCGCCGCTGTACCGGTTCGCCGCCCCGCAGGCGCGCTACTACCACTTCACCATGCCCCGCCGGCTGCTGATGGTGGCGTGGGTCTCGACCGTCGCGCCGAAGGACTTCAAACGGCTGCTGACCAGGGACAACGTGACCGGCCGGCGGCAGCCGGAGCGCCCGTCGGCGGGCCGGCCCCGCGTGGGGGTGGCCGATGAGCGCTAGGGCTGTGCCCGACCGTGGCGGCTGCCGCGGCCGGGCCCGAGGCACCTACGCCAGGTCGGCGGTGAGGTAGTGCTGGATCGTGCGCCCCATCACGCGAGCCAGCTCGTCGCGGCTGCGGCTGCTGAGTTCGGTGCCGTCGACCAGGTAGCGGCAGAGCGCCAGACCGACCACCTGCGAGGCCGCGAGGGCGGCGCGCAACTCGGGCCGGTCGGGGCTCACGCCCTTGGCCAGGGTGCCGAAGAACGCCCGGACGAACTCGTCCCGCATCAGGGCCGCGACCTCCTCGCTGGCCAGCGAGGCCGACAGGCGCGCCCGGTACGGGGTTGCCGTGCGCGGGTTGTCCCAGTGCGCCAGCAGCGCGGTGGCCACGGCCCTGCCGATCCGCCGGCGGCTGCCCCGCCCGAGCTGTTCGGCCAGCTCGACCGGGTCGTCCTCGACCTGGACGGCCTGCCGGAGGAGTTGCTCCTTCGAGCCGTAGTAGTGCCGGACCAGCCGCGGGTCGACGCCCGCCTGCCGGGCGATGCTGCGGATGCTCACTCCGGCGATGCCGCACTCGGAGATCTCCCGCCGCGCGATGTCCAGGATCAGCTGACGGGTCGGTGCCGCCGGCTGGGCGTGGGCCAGACCGTCGGGCCGTTCTCCGGCGACCTTCACTCAGACACCTCGCATTTATGTTCGTGCATTTCGATAGCTGCTGCTCAGTATACGGAGCGATCGGCGAATCGGGATGAACAGGGCCTGCCCTCCCATTCGTCAATTGCTCAATCCGGCGGAGGTGCACCGTGGATTTCGGCTGGTCACATGCGCAACAGGCGGCGTACGAGGACCTCCGGAAGAACGCCGAAACGCAGTTCGAGCCGGTGGGTGCCGCCGACCGGCTGACGGAACGCGCCGTCTGGCACCGGCTCGGCCGGCTCGGCCTGCTCGGTCTCTGCGTTCCCGCGCGGTACGGCGGCGGCGGCCTCGGCGCGCTGGACACCGCGCTGCGGGTCGAGGCGTTCGGCCGCGGCTGCGCCGACACCGGCCTGGTCTTCGCCGCGAGCGCGCACTTGTTCGCCTGTGCCGTGCCGACGGCCCACCATGCCGACAACGCGGTGAAGGAGCGGATCCTGCCCGCGATGTGCCGCGGGGAACTGGTCGCCGGCAACGCGATGACGGAAGCGGGGGCCGGATCGGACGTGTCCCGGCTGGCGACCACCGCTGTCGAGGCGGCCGGTGGGTGGCGGCTGACCGGCACGAAGACGTTCGTCACCAACGGCCCGGTCGCCGACGTGTTCGTCACCTACGCCACCACCGATCCCGCCGCCGGGCACCTGGGCGTCACCGCGTTCCTGGTCGACCGGGACACCCCGGGCCTGACCGTCGGCCCGCCGCTGGACAAGATGGGCCTGGCGTCGGCGCCGGCCGCCCGGGTCTCCTTCGCGAACTGCCTGGTGCCGGCGGAGCGCGTCCTCGGCGTCCCCGGCCAGGGCGCGGCAATCTTCCAGCACTCGATGCGGTGGGAGCGGGCCTGCCTCTTCGCCGGCTACGTCGGCCTGCTGGACCGCCTGCTGGACCGCTGCCTGGCGCACGCCACCTCGCGCCGGCAGTTCGGCCGGCGGATCGGGCAGTTCCAGACGGTGGCGAACCGGATCGTCGACATGAAGCTGCGCACCGAGTCGGCCCGGCTGCTGCTCTACCGCGCCTGCTGGGAGATGGATGTCGACGGCGGCTCCGAGCTGAACGTCGCCCTGTCCAAGCTGGCGGTCTCGGAGGCAGCGGTGGCCGGGGCGCTCGACGCGGTACGCCTCTTCGGCGGCGAGGGCTACCTGCGCGACGCCGGCATCGAGACGACGCTGCGCGACGCGGTGCCCAGCACGATCTTCTCCGGCACCTCCGACGTGCAGCGGATGCTGGTGGCGCGGGAGTTGGGGCTGTGACCATCGGCAGCTACGTCCCCGCCTGGGCCGCGCGTCGGCCCGACGGCCTCGCCGTGGCCGCCGGGCCCGACCGGGTCAGCTACGCCGAGCTGGAGCACCGGGCGCGGCGTTGCGCCGCCGGGCTGCTCCACCTCGGGGTGCGGGCCGGCGACCGGATGGTGCTCTGGTCCGGCAAGCGGGCGTCGACGGTGGCCGCGATGCAGGCGGCGCTGCGCGTCGGCGCAGCCTACGTGCCGGTGTCGACGGCGAATCCGCCGGCCCGGGTCTGGCAGATCGCGCGGGACTGCGCCGCCGCGCTGGTCGTCGCCGACCCGGACTGCGCGGAGCGGGCCCGCCGCGACCCGTCGCCGCCCACCACCCGCCTGGTCGACATCGAGGTGTTGGCCTGCCCGGCGCCGGCGCCCGGTCCGCAGCCCCACCTCCCGGCCGCCGACGACCCGGCGTACCTGCTCTACACGTCGGGTTCGACCGGCGCCCCGAAGGGCGTCTGCCTCAGCCACCGCAACGCCACGGCCTTCGTGGAGTGGGCCGGTGACCTGCTCGCGGTCGCCCCGACCGACCGGCTCGCCAACCACGCCCCGTTCAACTTCGACCTGTCGGTCTTCGACCTCTACGCGGCCTTCCGCGGCGGAGCCTCGGTCCACCTGGTCCCGCCGGAGGCCGCGTACGCGCCGGTGCAGCTCGCCCGCTTCATCCGGGAGGAGGGCATCACGATCTGGTACTCGGTCCCCTCCGTGCTGGCCCTGATGATCCGGGAGGGCCTGCTCGACGGGGCGCCACCGCCCGCGCTGCGGGCCTGCGTGTTCGCCGGGGAGGTGATGCCGATCCGCCACGTGCACCAGCTCCGGGCGGCCTGGCCCGGGGTGCGCCTGCTCAACTGGTACGGACCCACCGAGACCAACGTCTGCACCTCGTACGAGGTGGGCGACGCCGACGCGGGGCGGACCCGGCCGCTGCCGATCGGCCGCCCGGCCAGCGGAGACCGGGTCTGGATCGAGCCGCTGCCCGCCGAGGACGGGCAGGGGGCGCCGGTCGACGTAGTGGCCGGGCTTGCCCCCGGGGCTGCCGGCCGGAACGGCGACGACACCGTGGGCGAGATCCTCGTCTCCGGCCCCACGGTGATGCTCGGCTACTGGGGGCGTCCGCCGCACCGGGGCCCCTACCGGACCGGCGACCTCGGCCGGATCGCTCCCGACGGCAACCTCGAGTACGTCGGCCGGCGCGACGACATGGCCAAGGTACGCGGCAACCGGATCGAGCCGGCCGAGATCGAGGCGGTGCTGGTCGCGCATCCCCGGGTCGCCGCCGCCGCGGTGGTGGTGCTCGGCACCGGGATCGCGGCCCGGCTGCACGCGGTGCTGGTTCCCGCCGGGGACCGTCCGCCCGGGCTGCTGGAGGTCAAGCGCTGGTGCGCCCAGCACCTGCCCACGTACATGATCGTCGATTCCGTACAGCCGGCGGAGAAGCTGCCGCTGACCGCCAACGGCAAGACGGACCGGGCCGCGCTGGTCGCGGCCCTCGAAGGAGGTGGACCATGACCGAGACGGAGCTGGTCGACATCGGGTCGGACGCGTTCAGGGCGATCATGGGGTCGCTCGCCAGCGGCATCAGCGTGATCACCACCCGGGAGGACACCGGCAGACCGGTCGGGATGACGTCCTCGTCGCTGTGCAGCGTCTCGAAGCAACCACCGCTGCTGCTGTTCTGCGTACGGCCGCCGAGTTCGACGCTGGACGCGATCCGGGTGGGCGGCAACTTCGCGGTGAACCTTCTCGACGTCGAGGGGCGGGAGCTCTCCGAGCTCTTCGCCAGCCGCAACGACGACAAGTTCGCCAAGGTGTCGTGGCGCCCCAGCGAGCGGGCCGGGATGCCGCTGTTGGAGCACACCCTGGCCTATGCGGAGTGTGCGGTGCACAACCTCGTGGAGGCGGGGGACCACGTCATCGTCCTGGGTCGCATCGTGGGCGGCGGTGCGATGGCCGACCGGTTCCCGCTGGGCTACTGGCGGGGGCGGTACGTCCGGGTGTTCCGGTTCGCCAACCACCGAGGAGAGGAGTTGAACGGACAGAGCGTCACCAGCAACGGCAGGGCACCACGTCAAGAGTAGGGATCTGAACAGTGGACACTACCCCCCACACCCGCAGCGCCGTCTGGACCTGGATAGCCGCCCTGGTCGCGGTCTTCATGGTCGCGATCGACACCCTCGTCGTCACCACGACGCTGCCGGTCATCCGGGTCGAACTCGGCGCGAGCCTCGAAGAACTGGAATGGATCGTCAACGCGTACACCCTCACCTTCGCCGTCTTCCTGCTGACCGGGGCGGCGCTCGGTGACCGGTTCGGCCGCCGGCGTGTCTTCACGGTGGCGCTCATCGTCTTCACGGCGGCGTCGGCGCTGGCCGGCCTCGCCGACGACACGGGTTTCCTCATCGCGGCCCGGGCGGTACAGGGCCTCGGCGCGGCGGTCCTGCTGCCGCTCACGCTGACCCTGCTGGCCAGCGTGGTACCACCGCACCAGCACGGACACGCGTTCGGTCTGTGGGGGGCGATGGTCGGACTCGGGATCGCGCTCGGCCCGGTGATCGGCGGTGCGATCTCGGAGTCCCTGTCCTGGCAGTGGATCTTCTGGGTGAACGTCCCGATCGGCCTGGTGCTGCTGCCGGTGCTGGCCCTGGTGCGGGAGAGCCGCGGCGGCGCCGGCAAGCTGGACCCCTTCGGGGTCGTGCTGGTCACGATCGGTCTGCTCGGCATCGTCTCCAGCCTGGTGCGCGGCAACGCCGACGGTTGGGACAGCTTCGGCGTACTGGCCGGCCTGATCGGCGGCGGCCTATTAGTGATCCTTTTCTTGATATGGGAATCCCGCGCGCGCTATCCCATGATGCCGCTGAAACTGTTCCGCAGCCGCGGTTTCAGCCTCACCATGATCGCGACGATCGTGATGCCGTTCGGTGTATTCGGCGCCGTCTTCCTGGGCACCCAGTATCTCCAGACCGTTCTCGGCTATTCGCCGCTGGAGGCGGGCGTACGGACGCTGCCCTGGACCGCGATGCCGATGATCGCCGCCCCCATCTCCGGAATCCTCACCGACAAGATCGGTGGGAAGCCGCTGGTGATTCTGGGGCTGACGCTCCAGGCCATCGGCGTGGGGTGGATCGGCGCCGTCGCCGAGGTGAATCTCGACTACGCCGAGCTGGTGCCGCCCTTCGTCGTGACCGGGCTGGGGCTCGGCATCTTCCTCGCCCCGATCGCCCGGCTGGCCATCGGCTTCGCGCCGCCCGAGCTGGACGGGGTCGCCTCGGGCGTCTCCAACGCGATCCGGCAGTTCGGCGTGGTCCTCGGCGTGTCGGTGGCTGGCGCCATCCTGGGCGCGCACGAGGGCTTCACCTCGTCCCAGACCTTCGTGGACGGTCTGGTCACCTCGCACGTGGTGAGCGCCTGGGTGTTGGGCGTCGGGGCCGTGGTGGCGCTGGCGATCCCGCATCTGCGGACCAAGGGCCACGGTCACGCGGTGCCGGGCGAGCCCGTCGACGCGGAGCCGAAGCCGGCCGGCGTGGCCACCTGACCCGTCGTCGACGATCCTGTCGGCTCCGCCGGCCCGGCGTGCCCCACCCGTCGGGCCGGCGGGGCCGATGTCGTGGCGGCGGGGATCCGGGTGCGGCCGCCGGGACCCACGGGCGGACGTGGCGCCCCGGCAGCCAGCGGCCAGCCCGTCTGATACACCCGCCGCGCAGCAATTTCAATTGCCGTCGCGGCCACTCCTGGCAGATCGATCGGCAGCATTTCCCGTCGAGCGGAGGTCCCCCTGTGCGCCGGAACGGCGCATTAGTGTCAAGTGCTTGTTACAGTGTCGCCGCGCCGCTCTTTCCCGGGCGATAATGAAGAAGATCAGTTGCTTGACCTTCGATGCCGGCAGGCGGGGGAAGTTTGGTGGGGAAAAGGTTCAGCAAATGACGGAGGCGAAGCTGACCTGCGGTGGATTCGAGGTGCTGTGCTACGAACCGGAAGGGTTGTTCCTGACGGTGGGGCTGCTTCCGGTCGAGGTCAGCGGGACGCGGGAGCACCTCCTGGTCCACCAGTTGAGCTACCTGGGGTCCGGTGAGATCTCGGTGCAGGTGGGGTTCGAACAGCGGGCACGGCCCGCCTCCACCGCGCCGGCATTCGTCACGGTCGACCTTTTGGGGGTGGCGCGCGGCCGCATGCCGAGCCACTGGGTCACCTCGATGCCCGTTCGTGAGGGCCTGGTGGACACCCGGCTCGTCGTGTGGGGCGAGCCGAGCCCGGAGGACGCGCTCCGCGGCGAACTGGTCGCCAAGGTCCGCGGGCACATGCCGGTGCTGACGGCCAGCAGCCGCGCGTCGGTCACCCAGGCGGACATGACGTGGCCGACCGATGTGGAGGCCCTCCCGGCGACGTGCCGGATACCGGCACCCCGCACCGAGTGGACGGGTTCGCCCGACGTGGGCCTGGACCGGCAGGGCGTCTCCTGGTAGTGGGGTCTTTCCCCGGTAAGGAGCCCGGGCGGGCACCGAGGCGCTGCGCGGATGGCCGGCGCTGCGCGAGTGGCCGGGGCTACGCGGGCGGGCTCCCCGCACCACTCCAGGGGCGCAGGCGTGGCACCCACGCCGGTACCGCGTCGCGGTAGGCGTCGTACTCGGCGCCGTAGCGGCGGCGCAGGCCCGGTTCCTCGTGCAGCCGGACGAAGGCGGCCTGCAGGAGCGCGATCGCCGCGCCGTACCAGAGCAGGACCCCCTGGCCGAGGATCATCGCCTGGCCGAGGATCGCCGAGACGACAGCCAGGTACATCGGGTTGCGGACGAAGCGGTAGACGCCGCCGACGACGAGGTGGGCGGTCGGTGCCACCGGGGCCGGCGTACCGAGCCCCTCCACGACGAAGCGGACGAAGGAGTGCACGAGGAAGGCCACCGCCCCGGCCAGGATCACCGCGCCGATCGACCGGACCGGGGTGTAGTGGGGGAACGGCTCGAGCATCTCCCAGTCGGTGAGCCACCAGGGCGCCAGGCCGGCGACGACCCCCGGCGCGGCGCAGAAGAAGACGACGGTTCCGATTGCGGCGCGTGTTCTTCGCACTGCGCCATGCTATGGCCGCTGCGTAGTGGGGTGTCAAGTGTCAGATGCCCCAGT
>NZ_JBEYER010000077.1:0-37638 GCF_040634005.1 Micromonospora sp. NPDC007271 | reverse complement strand
GGGTCCACCCCGCCTCCCCCCCCGGCTCTTCCCCCGGTACGGGGGGGGCCAATAACCCCCCGGCGGCGGGGTTCACCCTTTGGCCCCCCCCGAGCGGAGCGAGGTGGCGACATGAGGCGACGCACGCCGGGCGGCGGCGAGGAGGCGATGGACCTGGAGGTCCTCGCCCGCGACGACATGCTGCTCGACGCGCTCGGCCACGGTGAGGCGGCGCCCACCGACGACGACCTGGCGGTGCTGCTCGCCGCCTGGCGCGCCGACCTCGCCGACGGCGCCCCCGAGCCGGCAAACCTCCGCCCGCCGGCCCCGAACGGGGACGCGCCGGCAGTTCCGCTGCGCCCGGCCGGCCGATCCCTTCGGCCCCGCCCCTGGGCGCTGCGCCTCGCCGCGGCCGGGGTCGCGCTACTCGCCCTGGTCTCCGGGTTGGGCATCGGCAGCCGCAGCGCGGAGCCGGGCAGCCCGCTCTGGTCGTTGACGAAGCTGCTGTACCCGCAGCAGGCCGAGGTGCGGGTCGTCGAGCAGACCATCGCCGAGGCCCGGGCCGCGTTGGCCGCCGGGCGGCTCGACCACGCCCGGCAGCTGGCCGATCAGGCACACGGCGAGCTGACCGCCGTCACCGACCCGTCCGCCGTCGACCGGCTGCGCGGCGAGCTCGACGCCCTGTCGGCGGAGCTGACAGGCACCTCGACCACGGTTGCGCAGACGGCCGCTCCGTCCTCCCCCGCACCGACCCTACGCCCGACCGGCTCCCCCTCCCGGCCAAGCGCCGCCACGTCGGCCCCCGGGCCGGCACCGTCCCGGCCGGGCACACCGCCCGCCGAGCCGAGCGGTTCGCCAAGTCGGGCCCAGAGTCCTCTCCTGCCATTGCCTCAGCTGCCCCTACCGCTGCCCTCTTCACCCCTGCCCTCTTCACCGCTGTTCTCGCCGCCGCTCTCGCCGCGGCCGAAGCAGCCCCTCCCCACCGGCGACCTGCTCCCCTGACCCACCCCGCCCCCGCCCCCGTCCCTCGCCGCCCGCCCCTCGCCCCGGTCGTCGATCTTGCACTTTCGGACCTCGATCCGCGTGGAATGCCCGTTGTGTACGGGCAGAAAGTGCAAGATCGACGGGGTGGGGGGCAGCGCGGGGGGGTGGTTAGGGGGTGGGGGGTTTGGGGGTGGTGGTTTGGGTCGGGGGCAACGTGGGGGTTGCCTTCCGGCGGCGGAGCAGCACCAGCCCGGCGAGGAAGGTCATCGTGGGCACCAGGACCAGCGCCGCCCACCTCGTGACCGCCAGCGGGATGGTGTAGAGCCCCAGCGCATCCACCACCTCGCCGGCCAGCGGGGTGTCGATGAGCAGGGTCAACGCGGCGACCGGCGACAGCAGCACCACGAGCCGCCAGCGGACCCGTGGGTCGAGGGCCGCCAGACCGAACAGGACGGCCACCGCGGCCAGCCCGAGGACGGCCAGGAAGAGCAGGATCACGAGCGGGCTGCGGGCGTACAGCCCGTGGAAGGAGTACCACGGGTTCCCGTCGGCCGGGTCGGCGGTGGGATGGCCGAGCCGGCTGGCCGCCAGCACCCCGACCGGCAGCACCGCGGCCAGGGTGAACGCCCCCAGCCCACGCCGACCGAGCAGCCGCAGGGCCCGCCGGGGCGGCGCGGGCAGGGTGAGCGTTCCGGCGGCCAGCAGGGCGAGCGCGAACTGCGGCAGGGTGCCGATCACGTACGCCGGCTGGCCGGTGACGCTCGACCCGACCAGGACCACCCAGGCGGCCACGCCAGCCCAGGCGAGCCCGGCGGCCACCCGCCGGAGCCCGACGAGCGCGGCCACGAGGACGGCCGCCCAGCCGCCCACCCGCAGCCAGTCGACCTGGTCCGGGCCGCCGGGCCGCACCGGCGGTGGCAGCAGCGGGTCCGGCACCGCCTGGTCGACGAGGCTCCATCCGGCGGCGGCGAACAGGACCAGCGCCACCAGAACGCCGGTCACGGCGGCGGCATCCGCCCAGGCCGGCTCGGTGAACCCCCGTGCGCCCACCCGTAGCCGCGCCCGCAGGCCGGCGCCCAGCAGATTGACCGCGTCCCCGACGCTCGGCCGGGTCTGCCCGGGCCGCGCGTCGGCGAGGAGAACGGCGAGCATCTCGTCCTCGTAGGCCCGGCGGTGTTCCCACGGGTAGACGGCGAGCAGCCGCCGGTAGCGGCGCTCCAGCTCGTCGGCGCTCACGCGGTCCCTCCCTGGGGAAGCAGGCCGGCGCGGCGCAGCCGCCGGTTGGCGGCGTCGGCGTTGCGGCGCAGCCGGGCGACCTCGTCGGCGAGGCGGGCCGCGCCCAGCGCGGTGAGCCGGTAGTAGCGGCGCAGCCGGGACTGCACCACCTCCTCGCGGTCGACCTCGATGAGGCCGTCGGCACGTAGTCGGTCGAGTACGGCGTAGAGGGTGCCGGCGCGCAGCCGGACCTGGCCGTCGGAGATGCGCAGCACGTCCTCGATGACGGCGTACCCGTGTTGGGGTGTCTCGGCCAGCGCGGTGAGGACCAGGAATGTGGGTTCCCGCATCGGACTGTCGGTCATGCCGAGCAGCATATACAGATTGCCGGTATATGCGCTGCCCCGTCACTGCGGCCGGTGGCCGTCCCCCTCGGCAGCCGCAGCGACTCGCTCGGTGGTCGGGCCGAGCGCCTGGTCCGGTTCGGTTGCCCCCGGCCCGCCGGGTCCCGCCTGCTCCCGGGCGCGCCGCCCGTACTCCTGGAAGAACTGCAGCAGCTCCACCGGGAACGGCATGACCAGGGTGCTGTTCTTCTCCGCCGCCACGTCGACCACCGTCTGCAGCAACCGCAGCTGGTACGCCCCCGGCGTGTTCGCCATCGCCCGGGAGGCGTCGGCGAGCCGCCGCGACGCCTGGAACTCGCCGTCGGCGGCGATCACCCGGGCCCGGCGTTCCCGCTCCGCCTCGGCCTGGCGGGACATCGACCGCTTCATCCCCTCGGGCAGCGCCACGTCCTTCACCTCGACCCGCTCGATGAGCAGGCCCCACGGCTTCTCGGTGGGCGCGTCGATGACCGCCTTCAGCTCGGCGTTGATTCTGTCCCGGTCCCGCAGCAGGGTGTCGAGGTCGGCCTTGCCGATCACCGACCGCAGCGCGGTCTGCGCCACCTGGAGCACCGCCGCCGGGTAGTCCCGCACGTTCACCAGGGCCTTGACCGGGTCGACCACCCGGTAGTAGACGACCGCGTCGACGGTGAGCGTGACGTTGTCCCGGGTGATGACGCCCTGCGCGGGCACCCCGATCACCGTCGTCTGCATGCTGACCCGCACCATCCGGTCGGCGACCGGAATGATCAGTTGGAAGCCGGGTTGCCGGATTCGCTCCAGCACCCGGCCGAAGCGGAACACCACGCCGCGCTGGTACTGCTGCACCAGCCGGACGCTCAGCGACAACCCGAGCAGCGCGATCGCGACGACGATGACCGCTGCGACGACGGCGGCGACTGCCATGGTCCCCCTCGATCCCGGAGGCGGCCGCCTCCCGGCGCCGCGCGTACCCCGTTCGCCGCCGTCCATTCCCGCTCGCGGGCCCCTTTCGCCGCCCGGGAACGCTGGCCCGGCCGGGTCAACGGTTCAGGTCCCTGACGAGATGGGCTCCGTCGCGGAACTCGAAGACGGTCAGCTCCGCCTCGTACACCTCGCGGAAGTAGCCGCCGAACCCGTCCTCGGCGACGTGCGGCGCGAGGAGGTCGAGGATGGCACTCAGCTCCCCCATGTCGTCGTCGAGCCAGTAGTTCCGGCTGTGCGGGCCCCACTCATACACATCGCCGGCAGCGGTGAAGCCGACTTTCTACCGGCGCAGCGACGCCACGTCGCCCCCGGGAAGGTAGCTGCCCGGGTCCGGCTCCAGCAGCGGGTACGGGTGCTCGCCCGGGTCCAGCGTGGCGGGCCGCTCGTCGCGCAGTCCGAGATGCCAGCGGAGGGCGTCGAGTACCTCCGGCGGCGTCTCGTCGGCCAGGAAGCAGGTGAGGACCACCTCGTAGTGCAGGCTCACGGACCGCTCCTCCCGGCCAACTGGACGGCATCACATCAAAGGAGCCGGGAGTCAGAAGCGGCGGGCCGGGGGGATTCCCCGCGGCGGAGCCGAGCGCAGCAGCCACACCGGGTTGCCGGTCCCGACGATCGCGCCGTCCCTCCCCCGGACCTGGGTGCGGACGTACGCCCCGCCGCCCGGCTCGACCCGCAGATCGTGCCAGCCCTGCCGGAGTTGCCGGCCGGGCACCGTGCTGGTGCGGGTCGCCGGGGTCGGGTCGGCGAGCCCGGCCAGGTCGACCGTGCCGGTGACCACCTCCAGCGACGCGCCGGCCGGCAGGTCGGTGGCGCGCAGGCGTACCGCCAGCTCGGCGACGTCGGTGAGCACCACGGCGCCCATCGCGGTGCGGCCGGCGACCTCGAGGTCGAGGGCGCCGCGGTAGCGGGCCAGGTCGGTGAACCAGGCCCGCCCGGCGCGCAGCGCCGCCACCAGTTCGTCCCGGTCGGTGGCGGACGCCCAGACGTACGTGAGGTGGCGGTCCTTCCGCGCTCGCCAGTCGGTGCCGTCGTGGTCGTCGGTGACCCCGACGGCGGTGACGAAGACCGCGTTGCGGGCCGCCACGTCGTACGCCCAGAGGTGATCGTCCAGCGGCGCGCGACCGATTTCGATCAGGTCGACGCCGAGGGCGTTCCGGTCCACCAGCAGCCGCGCCAGCGAGTCGCGCCGCTCCACGTCGAGCGGGTGGTTCCAGCAGACCACGCCGCCGTGCGCGTGCAGGAACTCCACCATCCGCTCGGTCGCCGCGGCGTCGTTGTCGCGGTACGGCGGTGACGGGAACTCCGGCAGCGTCTGGTCACCGCCGAACCAGTTGAGGTGCCGGACCAGGGACACCTCGTACGCCCGGTGGTGGGTGACCTCCGGGAACGCCCCGTCGTACGCCCGCAGCACCTCGGCGCGCAGCTCCTCGCCGGCCTGGCCGGCCCGGCGGGCCCGGTCGAAGACCAGCCGGTCGACGACGAAGCTGCCCCGCTCGCCGGCCTGCACGGTCAGCCCGAGGCGCAGCCCGCGCAGCGAGTTGTCCCCGGCGACCAGGTCGGGCCAGAGCCGCCGGACGTCCGCCAGCAGCGGCAGGGTGAGCCGCTGCCACTGCCCGGGCCGGGCGGGCAGGTCCACGGTGCCGACCAGGGCGTCGGTGGTGTGCCCGGCGGGCCGGCCCGCGCCGATGCGGTAGCGCAGGACGAGCTGGCCGGCGGGCCGGCCGGGCCCGGCGGGATGGTGGGAGAGGGCGATCTCGACGATCAGCGCCGCCTGCGGTCCCGCCGCCTCGGGCAGCACGTCGAGGTGGAGGGTGGTGTCGGAGATGTTGCCGGTGTGCGTCCAGTTCCAGGCCTGGCCGGCGTACCAGAGGATGCCGTCGCCGGTGGCGGTGAGGCGCAGCGCCTTGCCGGGGTCGTCGGCGCCGTGCGGGCGGTCGACGTGGTCAGCGCCGGACGCGGTGAGCCGGCCCTCGGTGGACGCCTGCCAGGTCCAGGCGAGCCGGCCCTCCAGCTCCTCCGCGCCGTCGAAGTGGACGGTCCGGCGGTGATCGTGGGCGGCGACGCGGAAGTCGTGGTCGGTCCACCAGACGACGTCGACCTCGTTGCGGCGGGCCTGGTCGAGGTGGGCGGCGTAGCTGGCGATGCCCTCGCTGAACGAGGCATGGATGTGCATGGCCATGCTGATCGGGCGCCGGCCCCGGGCCGGGACGCGCGGTGCGGTCGCGGAGGTGGCGGCGAGGGCGGCGGGCACGGCGAGCCCGGCGACGGCGAGGCCGCCGGCTGTGACGAGCAGACTCCGTCGGTCCAGCCGTGGCTGATCGCCCATTCAACTCCCCCTGCCCGGTGCCGGTCGTCGCGCCAGCCTACGGCCGGCGGCGCGGAGTCGGGATCCGGCACGCGAGTGGATGCCCTCGCCCAGCCATCCGCCCGAGTTGACCGCACTGGCCCACATTCGACCGTCCGCAGTTGCCGGCCGATCGATTCTGGTCGCCGTCAGCCCCTAGCGCGGCGCGCGTTCTTGGCAATATCCTCCGTGGCACGCGCGGCCTTTGAAGTTCCTTTACATGCCCTGGTCCTTGGCCTGCCGCGGAGGAGATGACATGCACTTCAACCACCCTGAGCTGGACCGCCGTACCCTGCTGCGGGCCGGCCTGGGCGCCGCCGCGGTCGCGGTCGTCGGGAGCGAACTCGCCTTCCCCGCCGCCGCGCAGGCCGCGCCGGGCGCCGACCTCGACTGGATCATCAGCTGCGACGAGTGGGGCGCCCGGCCACCGGCGGATCCGCTGTCGATCAGCGCGATCGCCACCAACAAGATCATCGTGCACCACATGGCGTTCCCGAACAGCACCGACTACTCGGAGGAGCACGCCAAGCAGCTCGCCCGCGACTGCCAGAACCTGCACATGGACGGCAACGGCTGGTCGGACACCGGCCAGCACTTCACCGTCAGCCGGGGCGGCCACGTACTGGAGGGCCGGCGCGGCAGCCTGGAACGCCTCGCGGCCGGCGACCGGCAGATGATCTCGGCGCACTGCCCCGGCGAGAACGGCCGGGCCATCGGCATCGAGAACGAGGGCACCTACGTCACCGACACCCCGCCGCAGGAGCTGCTCGACTCCCTGGTCAAGCTCTGCACCACCATCTGTCAGCAGTACGGGCTGCACGCGCACGACATCTTCGGCCACTGGGACTTCCGGGCCACGCTGTGCCCGGGGGCGATGTTCTACCGGGAGTTCCCGACGCTGCGCCGCCGGGTCTTCGCCAACCTCGGCACCCACCTGTCCGACGTGCCGGCCCGCCGCTGGCCGGACATCTGGCGGTTCGTCGGCGGACCCGTCGTCAAGGTCGCGCAGTACCTGCTCACGTTCCGCGGCTACACCGTCCCGGTCAACGGCGTCTTCGACGCCGCCACCGTCGCCGCCGTGCAGGACTGGCAGGCCCGCAACGGCATCCCGGTCGACATCGACGCCACCCTCACCACGCCGACCTGGGAGACCCTGGCGCCCGAGCTGGACAAGGACGCGGCCGGCATCCCGGTCAGCGCGGTGCAGTTCATGCTCAACTCCAAGGGCTACGCCGACGTCGCGATCACCGGCGAGTACGACTACGTCACCAAGAAGGCCCTCAAGGACCTGCAGCACCTGCACGGTCTGGAGCCGAACGGCAAGGTCAGCACCACCACCTGGTGCGCCCTGGTGGGGGGCGTGGTGCGTCAGTCGTTCCAGAAGGACTGACCGACGCACGGCGGGGAGGGCGGTGGAGGTGTCAACGGCGACACCTCCATCGCACCGTCCGTCATCGCCTCGTCGCGCCTCGTTGGCACCGGCCCGTCGCTCTGCGACGATCCCCAGGTCACAATTGAGGAGGCGACATGATCAAACTCAACCCGTACCTCAGCTTCCGCGACACGGCGCGCGAGGCGATGGAGTACTACCAGCGGGTGTTCGGCGGGACCTTGCGGACGAGCACCTTCGGCGAGTTCGGCAACCCGGAGCCCGGGCTCGCCGACCTGGTCATGCACTCGCAGCTGGAAACCGACCGCGGCTTCACGCTGATGGCCTCCGACACGCCGCCGGAGATGGCCCCCACCGTCGGCAACAACGTCACGGTGAGCCTGAGCGGCGACGACGCGGACGTGCTGCGTGGCTACTGGGACATGCTCGTCGACGGCGGCACCGTGACCGTCCCGCTGGAGAAGCAGATGTGGGGCGACGAGTTCGGCATGTGCGTGGACCGGTTCGGCATCGGCTGGCTGGTGAACATCAGCCAGCCTGAGCCCTGATCCGCACCGGCCAGGGGACGTCGCCCGAACGGCGGTGTCCACGATGGTCTTCCCGGCGCTAGCGTACCCAGAGCTCCCGCTGACGCGGGCGCCCCGGCCGGAGAGGACCAGCGTATGGAAGGCACCTCGCACCGCAGGCTCCTGACCCGGCTGGTCGCCGCGGTCGCCGTCGTGGCGGCCAGCCTGGGACTGATCGCCCCGCCGGCGTACGCGGCGGCCGGGCCCAAGGTCGCGGTGATGACCCGCAACCTCTACCTCGGTGGGAACCTCACGCCGTCGATCGCCGCGCCGACCCTGCCGGCGTTCATGGCCGCCAACGCGGCCCTGCTGAGCCACGTGGACCTGGTCAACTTCCCGGCCCGGGCGGCGCTGGTCGCCAAGGAGATCCGCGAGCGCGACCCCGACCTGGTCGGGCTGCAGGAGGTGGCGCTGTGGCGTACCGGGGCGATCGGTGACCCGGCCCCGGCCACCCAGGTCCGGTACGACTACCTGGCGCTGCTGATGGCCGAGCTGGCCGCCTCCGGTCACCCGTACGACGTTGCCGTGGTACGCGAGGAGGCCGATCTGGAGGGCCCGGCCGCGGCACCGCACAACGTGGACGTCCGGCTCACCATGCGGGACGTGGTCCTGGTGCGACACGGTGGGCGGATCAAGGTGACCGGCACGTCGTCCGGCAATTACGTCAACAATCTGGTCTTCCCGCTGTCGGCCGTCGGCGGCACCGCCACGAGCACCCGCGGCTGGACGGCGGTGGACGCGGTACTGGGCAGCCGGTCGTTCCGGTTCGTCAACACCCACCTGGAGGCGTACCACCCCGGCGTACGGCTGCTGCAGGCGCAGGAGCTGCTGCGCGGACCGCTGAACGTGCCCGGACGGCTGATCCTCGTCGGTGATCTGAACTCCGGCCCCGAGCTGCCCGACCCGGACAACCGGCTCGCCTACTTCGCCCTGGTGGCCGGCCGGATGGTCGACACCTGGCCGATCCTGCACCCCGGCGACCCCGGTTACACCGCAGGGCTGGGTGACGACCTGACCCAGCCGGCCGACGACGTCGAGCACCGGATCGACATGGTGCTGGTCCGCGGCTCGGTGGTGCCGCTGGCCAGCGAGGTCTTCGGCACGCAGCGCCGGACGCCGGACGGGCGGTGGGCGTCGGATCACCTGGGTCACCAGGCGGTGCTCGCACTTCCGTAACCGCTGGACCCGAGCGCGGACCGGGCGGCACGAATACGATCACCGGGTGGCCGGCGCGCAGGACATCCCGCACGAGCGGTCGCGCCGATCGACGGCGCGGCGATGAGCGCCGGCCCGGTGCCGATCGGGCCGACCCTGGTCGCCGCCCTGTTCGGGCTGACCGTGGCGGCCGCCGCCGTGCTGCGGCTCAGCGGGGTCGGCCGGGGTCGGGCCGTCCTGACCGCGGCCGCGCGGGCCACCGTGCAGCTCGGCGTGGTGTCGCTGGTCATCGTCGCCGTGCTGACCGCCTGGTGGAGCACCGGGGCGTTCATCCTGCTCATGTACGTGGTCGCCAGCATCACCGCCCGACGGCGGATCGGGCCGTCCTGCCCGCGCGGGGTCGCCCCCCTGGCGATCGCGGCCGGGGTGCTGCCGAGTCTCGGCGTCCTGCTGGTCAGCCGGGCCCTGCCGGCGACGCCGCTGGCGGTGCTGCCGACGGCGGGCATCCTGATCGGTGGCGCGATGACCGCGACCAGCCTGGCCGGCCGGCGCACCCTGGACGAACTGCGCGCCCGGCACGGCGAGTACGAGGCCGGTCTCGCCCTGGGGCTGCTCCCCCGCGACGCGGCGCTGGAGGTCTGCCGGCCGGCCGCCGGGCAGGCGCTCATCCCCGCGCTGGACCAGACCCGCACGGTCGGCCTGGTCACCCTGCCGGGCGCGTTCGTCGGCGTGCTGCTCGGCGGGGCGGGGCCGGTGCAGGCCGGAGCGACCCAGTTGCTCATCCTGCTCACCCTGCTGGCGGTCGAGGCGGTGGCGATCGCGCTGGCCCTCGAACTGCTCGTCCGCGACCGGGCCCGCACCGCACCCTGAACCGCCCCGGCGGGTGTACCGGGACCACGACCGGGTACAGGCCGGCGGATGACCAGGGTCCGCAACCTGCGCGTCCGTCCCGACCTGCTGTACGTGGCGAGCGGGTGGAGCACCCTGGTCACCGACGTGCGCGGCCGGATCAGCGGCGCCGGCCCGCAGGGCTTCTTCGCCCGTAACACCCGGGTGCTCAGCCGGGAGCGGATCACCGTCGACGGCCGCGAGCCGGTCCCGTTCGCCGCCGCGAACGTGCAGGGGCACGCCCAGCTGTCGTACGCCGAACTCGGTGACGGCGAGGTGGTGCCGTCGCGGGCCGCGTACCTGCTGACCGAGCGGTTCGTCGGGCCGGGCCTGCGGATCCGGTTCACGGCGGTCAGCTACGCACAACGGCCGCTGCGGTTTCCGGTGCGGATCCGCGTCGAGGCGGACTTCGCCGACACCAGCGAGGCGGAGACGGGCCGCCGCTTGCAGACCGGCGGCGTCGGCACCGCCTGGGACCCGGCGGCGGGGGAACTGCGCCTGACCTACCTGCGCGACGACCTCGACCGCGCGGTCGCGGTCCGGATCCGGGCCGACGCCCCGGTCGAGTACGCCGACGGCGCGTTCGCCGTCGACCTGGCCGTGCCCCCGCGTGACAGCGCCCGGGTGGAGCTGCTGGTGGAGCCGGTCTTCGACGGGGAGCGGCTGCCCGCTCCCCCGGCGACGTTCGCCGAACCCGACGACACCGCGGCCCGCGCCCGGGCCCGGCTGGCCACCGAGCTGGCCCGGTTGAGCAGCAGCAACTTCGACGTGACGGCGGCCTGGCGGTGTGCCGTGGAGGACCTGGCCGTGTTGCCGCTCGGCGAGCCGGCCGGCCCGACGGCGCCGATCGCCGGGCTGCCCATCTACCAGGAGATCTTCGGTCGGGACACGATGACCGCCTCCTGGCAGGCGCTGCTGGCCGGTCCGACCATGCTGGCCGACAGCCTGCGGCTCATCGCCGGCCACCTTGGTGAGCGGCTGGACGACTGGCGCGACGAGGAACCGGGCAAACCGCTGCACGAGGCCCGGCAGGGGCCGGTCTCCGCGCTCGGGCTGAACCCGTTCACCGCCTACTACGGCGACTGGTCGACCGCGCCGGACTTCCTGGTCTTCCTCGGGCAGTTCCTCGCCTGGACCGGAGACCTGGACACGGTGCGGGAGTTGCTGCCGACGGCCCGACGGGCGCTGGACTGGCTCGACCGGTACGCCGACCCGGACGGCGACGGCTTCCTCGAGTACCACTGCCGGTCCCGGGCGGGATTGAAGAACCAGGGCTGGAAGGACTCCGACACCGCGATCGTCGACGAGGACGGGCGGCCGGTCGCCAATCCGATCGCCACCAGCGAGTTGCAGGCCTACTGGTACGCCGCCCTGCGGCACGCCGCCGTGGTGTTCACGATGACCGGCCACCCCGCACGCGGCGCCGCCCTACTGGCCCGGGCACGGGCGCTGCGTCGCCGCTTTCATCGCGCGTACTGGCTGCCCGACCGGGGCTGCTACGCGATGGCGCTCGGGCCGGACAAGCGGCCGGTACGCTCGACCAACTCCAATGACGGGCACCTGCTGGCCACCGGTATCGTGCCGGTCCGGGCCGCCGCGCTGGTGGCCGACCGGCTGTTCGCGCCCGACATGTTCAGCGGCTGGGGGGTGCGGACGCTCTCGGCCGACCACCCCGCGTACAACCCGTTCAGCTACCACCGCGGCAGCGTCTGGCCGGTGGAGGCGGGAACGATCGGTCTGGGGCTGGCCCGGTACGGCTGCTGGGAGCAGCTGCACCGGCTGGCCGAGGGGATGTTCGCCGCGGCGGCGCTGTTCGAGGAGCACCGGCTGCCCGAGGTGCTCAGCGGCCTGCCCCGCGACCCGGCTCACCCGCACCCCGGCGTCTACCCGAACTCCTGCTCCCCGCAGGCCTGGTCGGCCAGCGCGATCGTCGCCCTGGTCCAGGCGCTGCTGGCGCTGCGGCCGGCCGCGTCGCTGCGCACGATCGTCGTGGATCCGCACCTGCCCGAGTGGCTGCCCGACCTGCGGCTGGAGGGCGTACGGGTCGGACGTGCCACGGTCGACCTGGCCGTACGGCGCCGGCGCGGCGGACGGACCTCGCTGACCGTGCGCGGCGACCGGCTGGCGGTGATCCGCCGGGCCCCGCGCCAGGCGATCTCCATGCGTCGCCGCCGGGTGTAGCCGGGCCCGATCCGGGAACCCGGCCCGGAACTGGGGCCGTAGACGAAAGGGACAGAAATGGAGAGTCGTGCCAAGGCGATGGGCCACGGGATCCATCCCATCCTGATCGTGTTCCCGTTGGGGCTGCTCGCCACCGCGGTGATCTTCGACATCATCTACCTGGCCACCGACCGGGCAGGGTTCCAGATCTCCGCCGCGTACACGATGGGCATCGGCATCCTCGGTGGCCTGGTCGCCGGGCTGTTCGGCTTCATCGACTGGCGAGCCATCCCCGCCGGTACCCGCGCGAAGCGGGTCGGCGCCGCACACGGCCTCGGCAACGTGGTGGTGCTGGCACTGTTCGCGGCGAGCTGGTTCCAGCGGCTGGCCGCCACCAACTGGGAACCGCGCGCCGGGGCCCTGATCTGCAGCTTCGTCGGCCTCGTGCTCGCCGGGGTGACCGGCTGGCTCGGCGGTGAGCTGGTCGAGCGGCTCGGTATCAGCGTGAGCGACCAGGCGGGCGTGAACGCGCCGAGCTCGCTGCGCCGGTCCAGCGGCCGGGCGCGGGCCCGCGGCGCCTGAGCGGCCCGCCGGGCACCTCTCGGGCGGGCCCGTTCGGGGCCAGTGGGCGCCACGGCCACTGGCCCCGGGGCCGGCCCGCCGGCATCAGGTCCGACCCGCCTGTCGCCGGTTCCCGGCATGGCGGGCAGGATCAGAGGCATGGAGTTCTTCTGCTACCACCGTGACCGACGCGGCTCCGAGGCGTTGCGGTACGAATTGTTGGAAGAGCACTGGTCCTACATGGACCGGTATGCGGCGGAGATGATCGCGCGCGGCCCGACCTTCGCCGACGACGGTGGCACGCCCACTGGCAGCGTCCACATCCTCGACCTGCCCGGTCCCGCCGCCGCCCGCGCGTTCGCCTTCGACGAGCCCAACTACCAGGCCGGCGCGTACCGGGACGTGCTGCTGCGGCGGTGGCGCAACATGCTGGGGCGCACCATGTGGGACTTCCCCGGCGGCCGGACCGGCGGCAACCGGTACCTGGTGCTCGGCCTCGGCCCATCCCGGGCCGAGGCCGAGCACGCCGTGCCGCCAGACCGGGACGCGCTGATCGCGTACGGGCCGCTGCTGTCCGACGACGGCGCCAGCCGGGTGGGCACGGCGGCGCTGGTCCGGGCGTCGGACCCGGCCGAGGCGCGCGCGGTGCTGGCCCCGGAGCGGTACGCCGACGTCGAGGTGCACAACTGGGCGTTCGGCGGGCGGCCGTCCTGACCCCGATGGGCTTCGCCAAGCGGAGAGTGCGGGTGACCGGTCCTGGGTTGCACTCCTTGCCGGCGGCCTTCTCGCGGTCGTAGTAGGGCCCGGCTGGCCGGGCGGGAGCCTTCGACCATACTGGTCCGCCATGGACCTGGACGAGTATCAGCACGGCGCCCTCCGTACTGCCGCTCCACGTGACAAGAGGAACGAGCTGCTTCACCTGGTGCTCGGGCTGGTCGGTGAGTCGGGTGAGATCGCCGAGAAGTTCAAGAAGTGGGTCCGCGACCTCGACAGCGACGAGTCGCGGATCGACCGGGCCGACATCGCCAGGGAGCTCGGTGACGTGCTCTGGTACGTGGCGGTGCTCGCCGACTACCTCGACCTGTCGCTGGACGACATCGCGACGGCCAACCTGGCCAAGCTGGCCAGCCGCCAGGGCCGAGGCGTGCTGGGTGGCAGCGGCGACAACCGCTGAGCCAGGGGCTGGGACGGGGCGGTCATCACAGCCCGCCACCCCTTCTTCGAACAGATGTGCGAACATGGGTGCGTGTCGAGCGAGGCGACGATCCTGCACGCCGACCTGGATGCGTTCTACGCGTCGGTCGAGCAGCGCGACGATCCCCGGCTGCGTGGCCGCCCGGTGATCGTCGGCGGCGGGGTGGTGCTGGCGGCCAGCTACGAGGCGAAGGCGCGCGGGGTGCGCAGCGCGATGGGCGGGCGGGAGGCCCGAAGACTCTGCCCGGACGCGATCGTGGTGCCGCCGCGGATGGCCGCGTACACGGCGGCGAGTCGGGCCGTCTTCGAGATCTTCCGGCGGACCACCCCGCTGGTCGAAGGGCTCTCCATCGACGAGGCGTTTCTGGACGTCGGTGGGCTACGCCGGCTGGTCGGCCCGCCCGCCGACATCGCGGCCGGACTGCGCAGGAAGGTACGCGAGCACGTCGGCCTGCCGATCACGGTCGGCGTGGCCCGGACGAAGTTCCTGGCCAAGGTGGCCAGCGGGGTGGCCAAGCCGGACGGGCTGCTGGTCGTCGCACCGGAGCGGGAGCTGGCGTTCCTGCACCCGCTACCGGTGGAACGCCTGTGGGGCGTCGGGCCCGTCACCGCGATGAAGTTGCGCGACCGGGGCTTCCGCACAGTGGGGCAGGTGGCCCGGCTGGACGAGGCGACCCTGGTGTCGCTGGTCGGCGCAGCCGCCGGCCGGCACCTGCACGCCCTCGCCCGCAACCACGACCCCCGGCCGGTGCGGGTCGGGCGGCGACGGTCCTCGATGGGCGCCCAGCACGCGCTGAGCCGGCGGCCGCACTCCCCCGCGGAGTTGGACGCCGTCCTGGCCGGGCTGGTCGACCGGGTGACCGGGCGGTTGCGTGCGGCACGCCGCACCGGGCGGACGGTGACCCTGCGGCTACGCTTCGCCGACTACACCCGGGCGACCCGATCGCACACCCTCGGCAAGGCGACGGCCCAGACCCGGCCGCTGCTCGATGCCGTCCGCACGCTGCTGCGCGCGGCCCTGCCGGAGATCGAGTCCCGGGGCGTGACGCTGCTCGGGGTGTCCGTCGGCAACCTCGACAACGGGCACGTGCAGCTGACGCTGCCGTTCACCCGCGACCCGGGCGCGGAACTGGATGCGGCGGTGGACGCGGTCCGGGACCGGTTCGGCTCGACCGCGCTGACCCGGGCCGTGCTGCTCGGCCGGGATCCCGGCCTGGAGATGCCCCGCCTGCCCGACTGACCGCCCGGGTAGGGTCCGCGCCTGTCGATGTTCCGGGAACCGCAGGTGATCCTGTTCGGCGTGGAGGTCACCCGCGCCGCCGACTTCTACAGCAAGCTCGGGTTCACCGAGACCTTCCGGGTGCCGACCGAGGGCGAGCCGATCCACGTCGACCTGGCCCTCGACGGTTACCGCATCGGCGTCGCGTCGGTCGCGTCCACCCGGGCCGACCACGGCCTCGACGCCGTGCCGTCGGGCCAACGCGCGGCGGTCGTCCTGTGGACCGACGACACCGCCGCCGCGTACGCGAGGGTCCCTGCCGACGGCGCGCCCGCCCTGGCCGCTCCGCACGGTTGATGCCCTCGCGGCCCGGGGGTCGGTCCCGTGGCAGGCATGGCTGCGCGGGCTCTGGGCGGCCGTCCGCCCGGTCGATGTCCGGTGCGCGTGATCGCCGGGCCCACGTGGGGACCGGCGATCACTGCTGGTGCCGTCAGGCGATGCGGCGGATCCTGCGGATGGCGAGATAGAGCAGGAGCAGGGCGAGGACGACGAAGATGCCGGTCTCGATGCCCTGGAAGAGCCAGAACCGGCTTCCCGGTTGATAGAGCTGCCAGTTGTACGCGCCGGGCCCGAGGCCCAGCTCAGCGCCGCATGCCTCGCCGCTCGGCCCTCGGCTACCCGGCGGGCAGGCGATCTGACTGTCGGGCGCCACCATTGTCCCGTCGGCGTTGCGGACCCCGCTGGAGAGGACCCAGTCGCCACGGGACATCGGTCGGTCCGCCCCTTCTATCGGAAAGGTAAGGGTGCGGGCGGGTTGGTAGTGCGGCCTGGCCAGGATCGCCACCGCTGCCCGTACGCCGACGAATCCGACGAGGGTGACGGCCATGGCGGGCAGCATCCGGCGCCAGACCGTTCCGGCGAAGACGCCGAGCGCCACGGCGAAGAGGGTGTAGCCGATCGGAACGACACCCTGCAGGTCGAAGACGATGACGCCCATCCGGCCCTCGTGTGCGGCCTGGGTCAGCGGGCTGACCCACCACGACATGCCCAGCCCGTAGCCGACCGCGACGGCGACCGTGACCGCGCCGACCAGCCCGAACTTCACCAGCGCCCAGCGGGTGCGGCCGACGCCCTGGGTCCAGACGAAGCGGTGCGTGCCATGTTCCACCTCGCGGGCGACCAGCGGGGCACCCCAGAACAGGCCGACCAGCATCGGCAGGACGAGCAGCAGGACGGCCACCAGATTCAGGCTGCCGTACCGGTTCGTGAACTGGCGGAACGCCCCTTCACAGCTGCGTACGGTCTCCGGGGCCGCGTCGGTGTCGGCCAGCTGCCGTACGCAGTCGGGCAGGCCGAGGTCGACGAACGTGTGCCGCATCGACAGGCCGATCGGGACCATCAGGGCGGCGAGGGCGGCGAACCCGAGGAGGGTGAACAGGAGCTGTTTGCGGTGTTGCCGCCAGGTCAGCCAGATCATGCCGGCACCCCCCACTCGATGTGACTCGCTGCCGTGCCGCCGTCGGCCAGGTAGGCCAGGATGATGTCCTCCGGGCCGACCTCGCGCTCGGTCCAGGCGGGATCGTTGATCGCACTGTCGGTGCGGACCAGCAGCGTGGACTGCCGGTCGGTGTGGCTGGCCCGGACCACCGCAGCCACCCCGGCGGGTGACCTGCCGTCGTGTCGGGGGCCGACCAGTTGCCGGTGCTCGGCGACGAGGTCGTCGACCGAGCCGGAGATTTGCACCTGGGCGGACTGCAGCACGATCAGGTAGTCGCAGACCCGTTCCAGGTCGGCCAGCAGGTGGGAGGAGAGCAGGACGGTGGTGCCGGTGTCGGCGACGCTGCCCATCAGCGACTGGAGGAACTCCCGGCGGGCCAGCGGGTCCAGGCTGGCGACCGGCTCGTCGAGCAGCAGCAGCCGTGGCTGTTTGGCCAGCGCGAGCGCCAGCGCGACCTGGGCGCGTTGTCCACCGGACAGCTTGCCGACCGGGCGGTCGGGCGGGATGCCGAGCTGAGCCAGCCGGTTGCGGGCCAGAGCGCCGTCCCACCGTCGGTTCAGCCGCGCGCCCGCGGTGACCAGTTCGGCGGCGCTGAGGTCCCGGTACAGCGGGGTGTCCTGGGCGACGAAACCGATGTCCGCCAGGGTGTTCGTGTTGTCGTACGGTGATTGGCCGAAGACCCGCACGGCTCCGGCGTCCGGTCGCAGCAGGCCGACAGCCAGGTGCAGCAGGGTGCTCTTGCCCGCGCCGTTCGGGCCGACGAGGGCGGCGATCCGCCCGGCCGGCAGGCGCAGCGTACAGTCCCGCAACGCCCAGGTGTTGCCGTATCGCTTGCCTAACTGGTCGGCCTCCAGGACCACGTCCATCTTCTGTCCTCTCCTCCGCTCACGCGGGCTCCTTCTGCTGTGCTTCGTCGGCGAGGGCGGCTCGCATGGTGGTCTCCACGAGGGCGATCACGTCCTCGTGCGTGAGCCCCGCGGACCGGGCCCGGTGCAGCCAGGCCACCAGGTCCTCGCGCAGCTCGGCCTGGTTGGGTAGGGACGCGCCCGCCAGGGTGCGCTCCACGAACGTGCCGACCCCCGGTCGGCCGCCGACCAGTCCCTCGATCTCCAGTTCGCGATACGCCTTGAGCACGGTGTTCGGGTTGATCGCCAACGACTGTGCGACGTCGCGAACCTTTGGCAGCTGGTCGCCCGGCACCAGCAGGCCGACCCGCAGCGCCTGTTTCACCTGCTGCACCAGTTGCATGTAGGTGTTCACCTTCGACCGGCTGTCCAGCACAAACTCGATCACGCAGACGGTCCTCTCTATTGTCCTACGGCAGTAGGACTATGGGACAGCCTTGTCGCGATCGGAGCCACTGTCAAGGGCCCGCCACGGCGGGTCGCGCGACCGGGTGACATGCGGCCCGAGACCACCGGAGCGGTCGACCCGGGTACGCGCGGGCGATCCTCGGCGGCAGGCCGTACCCTGGCCTTCGTGGTGGCTTCGATCGACCGCGCCCAGGTGCTCGGCTTCCGCACGCGCGCCCAGCAGCTCGACCGCACCGCCGGCACGTTGGCCGACACCGCCGTACTCGACATCGGCGCACAGGACACCGGACCGGACGGCGGGCTGTGGGCGCTGCGTAACCGTGGTCTGGACGGCTCGGCGCTCGACGACCCTGATCTGGCCACGCTCTGGACCGTGCGCGGCGCTCCGCATCTCTACCGCCGCGAGGATCTGCCGCAGGTCGCCGCGGCCGTGGCGCCGTTCTCCGACGCCGACGCCGGCAAACGCATCTATGACGCCGCCAGGCCGTTGAAGGCGGCCGGCATCGGCAACCTCGCCGCGCTGGACGCCGTTGCCGCCGCCATGCGATCGGTGGTGGCCGCGCCGCTGGTCAAGGGCGAGGTGTCGGCCCGGCTCGCCGCCCTGATGGACGCTCCCTACCTGCGGCACTGCCGGCCGTGCGACGCCACCCACCTCTATGAGATGCCGTTCCGGCTCGCGGCGGTGCGCGCCGGGCTGGAACTGCGGGCCGGCACCTCCCCGCCGGTGCTGCAGCCCATCGCCGGTTTCCGGCCGGCGGCCCAGCCGTCGGCGCGGTTCGACCTGATCCGCGCCTACCTGCGGCTGCTCGGCCCGGCCACCCCCAAGCACGTCGCCGACTACCTCGACGCGCCGGTCAAGGACGTCAAGGCCCGGTGGCCGGCCGACGCCGTCGAGGTGTCGGTGGCCGGCGAGACCCGCTGGGTGCTGCCTGCCGACGCCGACCGGTTCGACGCGCCTCGCCCGCAACTGGTCCGGCTGCTCGGGCCGTTCGATCTGTTTTTGCAGGCAAAGGACCGCCCGCTGCTGGTCGACGACCCGGCCCGGGCCAAGGGTCTCTGGCCGGTGCTCGGCCGGCCCGGCGCGGTGCTCGACGGGGGTGAGGTCACCGGCACCTGGCGACCGCGCCAGTCCGGCGGCAAGCTGACCGTGCAGGTGCAGTTGTGGTCCGCGGCGGCCGCCCGCAGCCGGGCCGCCATCGGGGAGCAGGCCGAGCGGCTGGCCGCGCACCGGCAGGTCCGACTGGTCAAGGCGGACTTCGTCGGCTGACGCCAGGGCCGCACCCTGGTTTCCTCCGTGCTGATGGCGGGCTACGGGAAGCCCGATCGGTGGCAACACCGCCGGTCTTCATCAGCGTGTCCGCTGGTTCAGCTGTCACCAACGGCGAACCAGCCCTTCGGCAGGTAGGAAATCTTCCTCCCGGGTGTTGACTTTCGTCGATTTCCATCACAACAATCCTCATCTATATCGACATCTATCGCTGTCGATTACCGACGATGGGAGGAGGTACCCATGGCAGCTCTGCAAGGCGAGATGTCCTGGTTCTGCTGCGGCAGCGCCTGGGGTCCCTGCGGCACCGCGGGCGGGGGCGCCTGCGGCACCTGCAAATCCGGCAACTACCAGCACGCCTGGCCCAACGCCTCGGACGCATGCTTTTCCATCACCCGTCCGGACTCGTGCGGCATCAGCATGACCCGCCGCACCTGCGGCTTCCGGCACTACACCACCAACCCCTGCAGCGGCCAGCGGGTCGGCACCACGATCGCCGACTGCGGCCCGCAGACCGACCTGTGGTGCGGCGAGCGCAGTTGCTGCGGCGCGTCCTGCGGCACCAACCGGATCATCGACCTGACGCCCGCGGCGTACAGCGCCATCGCCAGTCTGTCCACCGGCCTGCGGCCGTGCTCGGTCGACATCGTCTGAAGGGGAGGGTGCCACGATGAGCCAGACTCTGAACCGCCGGCGGCTGCTCGCCACCGCCGCGCTCGGCGGCGTGGTCGGCGCCACCGGGCTCGGCTCGCTCGCCCCCGAGGCGGCCTTCGCCGCCGAGGCCGTGACCGTCGAGCCCGGCGCGCCGGACCCGAACTTCGCCGAGGGGCGGATCAGCAAGATCTCCGGCCACATGCTGCTGGTCACCGGCTCGGACACGGTGCTGCACTCGATCCGGGTCACCGACGGCACCAGCATCTGGAAGCTGCACCCGACCACCTTCGACCAGATGGCGGTCGGCGACGGCCTGTACGCCCGCGGCCTCCGCCTGCCCGACGGTACGCTCGCCGCCGACTCCATCTGGGTCAACATCGTCAACCTGCACGCGCACATCGCCTCGGTCGGCCGCAACGTGCTGCACCTCGACCACCAGGGCCGCCGGATCGTCGCGCACGTCGTGCCGGGCCGATCCGCCGCGGTCTACAACGGCACCCCGGCGGTCAGCGACATGTCGCTGCTGCGCGTCGGCCGGCACGTCCAGGTGCTCGGCGCCTGGCACCCGGACACCAACGAGATCAGCATCGCCACCGTCTACGCCGCCGCCTGACCGGCAGAGCCCGGGCGGTGCGTACCGCCCGGGCTCGGCCGGCCGGACAATCCGATGGGAGAACCCATGATCGAACTGATCGCGGCGCTGCAACCGCTGGTCGTCGGTGCGGTGCTGATCTGGTCCGCGCGGGTCAAACTGTTCAGCCGCCACGCCGCCGCAGCCGCCAACCGGTCGGCTCTCGTCCGGCTGCTCGGCCAACGCCGGGCGCTGCCCGCGTACCGGGTGCTCGGCGTCGTCGAGCTGACCCTCGGCACGCTGCTCCTGCTGCCGCCCACGCCGCGGCTGGAGGCGGTCGCCGCGACCGTGCTGGCCGTCGGCTTCCTCGGTTACCTGAGTTACGCCCGCCGGGCCGCGCCCACCTCCTCCTGCGGCTGCCTGAGCGCCCGTTCGGCCCCGGTCTCCGGCCGGAGCCTGGCCCGGGCCGCGCTGCTGGTGCTGGCGGGCGGACTGGCCGTCATCTCCCCCGGCGGCTGGCCGGCCGCGCTCTCGGCGCAACCGCTGGCCGGTGCCGCCGTGCTGCTCGTCGAGCTGGCGGCGGTGGTGGCGCTCTCGCCGGAGCTGGACGCCGCCTGGCTGCTGCCGCTGCGCCGGCTGCGCGCCCGGCTGACCCACCCGCTGCGCGGCGGCTCCGGCGTGCCGCTGCTCGCCACCGTGCAGCAGCTCCAGCTCAGCGACGCCTACCGGCGGGTCGCGCCGCTGCTCAGCTCCGACGTACGGGAGCACTGGGACGACGGTGACTGGCGCTTCGTCGAGCACACCGCCCGTTACCAGGGGCGCCCGGTGACCGCGGTATTCGCCGTGCCACTGGCCGGCCGGGAGCCCGACGCGGTACGGGTCGCCGTGGTCGACGACGCCACCGGGCAGACCCTGCTGACCCTGCCCGGTACGGCGCCGCCCGCCGGCCCCCGACTCGCCGTCGTCCCCGCCTGACAGCCGCGCGACGCCAGACACCCGAATCGGTCGCGCCGTCGGACCGGGCGGCCCGCATGGCCCCGCCCGGTCCGACGGCGCGTCCCCGGCCTCCGAGCACGGTTTGCGGACCGGGCACGAGCGGCAGCCGGGCCGCCGGCCATCGGCAACGGTACGGTCCCGGCATGACCACCGAAGCCCCGCCGCGGCGCGCGAACACCGGCACCCTCGACTACTACCTGCTGCACGCCGAGGCGGACGACGCCCGGCCGATCGGGCTGCTGGTCGAGGAGTTCCTCCTCGCCGACGACCTCTCCGCGACCCGGCTGCGCAGCGCCGGCTGGACCGCGGAGGCGTTCGCCGCCACCGGTCACCTTGGTGCCGGGGCACTGCCGACGGGCGATGGGTGGTGGAGTTCCGCCGCGTTCGCCCGGGCGGTCCGCACGGACCGGCACCTGCGCGCCCGCCTGGCGGCCACCGACCGCACCACCGCCGAGGCGACCTACCACCGGCTCGGCGGCGGCACGCTGCCCCGCGACGAGGCGCTGCGCGGCCACTTCCGCGACGACGTGCCGCTGGCGTCCGGGGCGCCGCTGCGGCTGGGCGCCGGCACCGACGTGCACCGGGTCCTCTTCGCCGGCGAGCTGGACGACCGCCGGCTGGCCAGCCTGAGCGCGCTGCTACGCCTGGCCGCCCCCGCCGGGACGCGACCCGGCGTGATCGGCACCGGGCGGCTGCGGGTCAACGACGCGAACGCCCGCTGGGACCTGCGCCGGGTCGGCGGCGCCTGGTGCATCGACGTGACGTCCACGCCGGCCGGCGGCGACGGGCTGCGCTGGCTGCTGCGCCAGCTCACCGAGGCGGCGCGCGGTCAGGGCCTGGTCCCCGTCACGATCGACCGCCTCTGCTGACGACGGCCACGCCGGCGCGGGCTGACGACGCCCCGCGGCGTCCTGGCGCGGGTACGCCCGACGGCGTCCTGGCGCGGGCTGGTGCGGGTGCGCCGGACGGCGCCCCGGGCGGGCTGGCGCAATCGTTCGGCCGGTCCGTCAGCCCGGCAGGCGGCGGAGCGCCAACAGGGCGATGTCGTCAGCCGGATGCTCGGCGTCGAGGGTGGCCATGACCGACGCGCAGACGGTCTCGACGGGAGCGTGCGGAACGGCGGCCATCAGCCGGGCGATGCCGGCGTCGAGCACCTCGCCGCGGCGTTCGACGAGCCCGTCGGTGTAGGAGACCAGGACCGCGCCGGGCGGGAAGTCGATCGCGGTGGTGTGCCGCTGCGGGGGCGGGCGGCCGGTGCCCAGCGGGGGATCGATGTGCGCGGCGAGCAGACCGTTGGGCCGGCCGGGTACGGCCAGCACCGGGCGGGGATGCCCGGCGAGGGAGACGTCCACGCGGGAGCCGTCCGGGGAGATCATCGCGTACAGCGCGGTGGTCAGGCTGCCGGCCTCGAAGTGGACCACCTTGCGGTCGAGGAGAGCCAGCGCCTCCGCGGGGTCGTCGCAGACCAGGGCGTACGCCCGCAGGGCGCTGCGGATCCGGCCCATCACGACCGCGGACTGCAGCCCGTGGCCCGAGACGTCACCGACGACCACGCCCAGCGCGCCGGAGGGAAGGGTGAAGACGTCGTACCAGTCCCCGCCGACGCCGGAGGCGTGACCCGGCACGTACCGGGCGGCCATCTCGAGACCGGGCACCTCGGGCAGTTCGGTGGGGATCAGGCTTCGTTGCAGGGCCAGGGCGGCGGCCTGGTCCAGGGTGTTCGCGCGCGACCGGCTGGCCAGGCCGACCCGGTCCGCGACCAGCTCCAGCAGGCGGACATCGTCGGGGGTGAACCGGCGCGGGGAGAGGGTGCCGACGTGCAGGACACCGACGAGGTCGCCGCGGGCCATGATCGGCACGCCCAGCAGGGACTGGACACCGACCTCCAGCAGGACCGGGTTGACCACACGGTCCGCGGTGACCTGCTCGAGGACCACGGGCCGCCGGGTGAGGGCGATCTGACCGGCGAACCCCCGACCGACGGAGATCCGGAACCTGCGGCGTACCTCCTCCTCGAGCCCCTTGGCGGCGGTGGCCACGAGCTGCCGGGAGGCCACGTCGAGCAGGAGGATGGCGGCCGTGTCGACCTGCAACAGGTCGCGGACCCGGTCGAGCAGTTCGTCGAACAGGTCGGCTACGTCGAGCCGTGACAGCGTGGCGTCGGTAACCGCCTCGATGCGGCGCAACCGCTGCTCGTCTGTGCTCTCCGCGCTGACCACTCCCGGATCTTAGTTGCCTCGCCGCACGTTTTCCCTGCGCCGTTCAGTTGGGAGCAAGCAACCGGCGGAACCGTGATCTTTGCCCGCAGCTGCCACGATAGCGCCTGAACCAGGCGCGAAGGCGTAGCCGGTGTGACGAGGCCAGCCCTCACTCCTCGATCGCGGCACCCACCCGGCGCAGGTGATCCCGGAACGTCAACGACGGCTGATCCTCCCGAGCGGCCAGATACGCCCCGAACCCCACCTGCACCCGCAGCGGCTCGCCGGCCCGGATCCGGTCGGCCTGCCGCCGCTCGACGTCCCGGATGGACTCGGCGAGGTCGAACAGCTCGCCAGTCCGGTCGGCCGGCACGAACAGCACGCCGTCCTCGTCGGCCAGGGCCACGTCGGCGGCGCCGACCCGCCACTCCCCCACCTCGGCCGAGAGCAACGCGTCCGCCGGACGGGCATCGAGCCGCCGCGGCCCGGTCGGCGTGGTACCGAGGCTGAACACCGGCAGCCCGACCGCCCGGATGTCCACGCTGTCGCGGTGCAGGCCCCAGACCACCACCCCGGCCAGCCCCGCCGCCTGCGCCTCCAGCACCACCAGGTCGCCGACGCACGCCTCGTCGGTGCGTCCCGCGTTGTCGACCACCAGCACGTCGCCGGGCGCGGCCCGGTCGATCGCCTCGAGGAAGATGTCGACGCTGCCGACGTGCCGGGCCGGGCGCACCCGCCCGGCCGCCCGCCCGCCGGCCACCACCGGCCCCAACCCGGCGGGGGCGCAGCGCACCGCAACGCCAACCCGCAGGCAGGCGTCGGCGACGTGGGCGGTGGTCAGCGCGGCGAACCGCCGGCGCAAGCTGTCCGGATCCATGCTCATGACGGCGACGCTAACCGGCCGGGCCGGGCCGTGGCAGGGGCCAGTTTCCGCTCCGTGGCCTGCCGGCCGGCGTGAGCCGGATTCGCTCGGCAGCCGGGCCGAGCGCTCGGGCCGTCAGGTCGGCCGGGCGCACCCGGCTCAGCGACGGAAGGTCCGGTCGAGCAGGTCGAACAGGGCGGACCAGTGGCGCTCGTCGGCCCGCGCGTCGTACATCGGCGTGTCGGACTGGCTGTAGCCGTGCGGGGCGCCGGCGTACACCTCGGAGCGGTAGGCGACGCCGGCCGCGTCCAGGGCCTGCTCCAGCGTGGCGATCTGCTCGGCGGTCATCGACGGGTCCTGGTCGGCGTGGCCGAAGTACAGCTCGCCGGTGACCGCGCCGACGGCCAGGTGCGGACTGTCCGGGGCGTCGGTGACCAACCGCCCGGCGTGGAAGGCCGCCGCCGCCGCGATCCGGTCCGGGTGCGCCTCGACGGCCCGCAGGGCGTTCATCCCGCCCATGCAGTAACCGACGATCGCGGCCGGTCCGGCCGCGACGCCCGGCTGCCCGGCCAGGAAGTCCAGGTAGGCGGCGGCGTCCCGGGCCACCACCGCCGGAGTCAGGGCCTGCATCATCGGGCGCAACTGCTCGAACAGCGCCCCACGCCGGTCCGCGTCCGCGATCGCCGACAGGTCGATCAGCGGCGCCCGGCCCGACCGGTGGAAGAGGTTCGGCACCAGCACGACGTAGCCACGGGCGGCGAGCCGCTCGGCCATCGCCGCCACCGCCGTCCGCAGCCCGAACGCGTCGGTGAAGACCAGGACCCCCGGGAAGGGCCCGTCCCCGTCCGGCCGGACGAGGTACGCGTCGGCCACGCCGTCGCCGGTCGGCACGTCCACGGTCGTCGTCTGCACTGCGCGCCTCCTCGCTGGTCGTTCCGGGATGCACGCTACCCCCGGCCTCGAAGCCCGGAACGCGGCCCTTCCCGTCGGTGCGACACCCGGGCATCCTGGATGGATGGGAGAGGCGCTACCGACGCCCGGTTCGGCGACACCTCCACAATTGACGCGGGACGGGCAGCGACCGTCGGCTACCGTCCAGCCAGGAGCAGGAAAGGGAGGGGCGATGCTCACCGTCTCACCGCACACCATCCGCCACCACGCCACCCGCGCCACGCTCGGGACGGCGCTCCTCGTGGCCGCCGGCCTGGCCGTACCGGTCGGCCCGGCGGCGGCCGGTCCGGTCACCGGCGCGCCCACCGCCGTCACGGTCGCCGCCACCGCCAGCCAGCCGGTCCTGCGGCAGGGCGCCAAGGGCGCGGCGGTGACCACCCTGCAACGCCGCCTCACCGCGCTGCACTACGACGTCGGGGGCGTCGACGGCGTCTTCGGGTCGTCGACCTTCCACGCGGTCGTCGCCTTCCAGAAGGTGAACGGCCTCACCCGCGACGGCATCGTCGGGTCGCGCACCTGGGCGGCGCTGGACCGCCCCGTCGTGCCCAAGCCGAAGTACACCCACCCCGGCTACTCCGTCGAGGCCGACCTGACCAAGCAGGTCCTGTACCTGGCCCGCGCCGGGTCGGTGGTGCGCATCCTCGACGCCTCCAGCGGCAAGGCCAGCACACCGACCCCGACCGGCAACTACACCGTCCAACGGCGCATCGACGGCTGGCGGCAGAGCGACCTCGGTCTGCTGTGGCGACCGAACTACTTCTACCGCGGGTACGCGGTGCACGGTGCCACCTCGGTGCCGAACTACCCGGCCAGCCACGGCTGCGTGCGGGTGCCCGTCCCGGCCATGAACCGGCTCTGGTCGACCATCCGGATCGGCACCCCGGTGCACATCTACCGCTGACGTCCCGCCCACCGGCGGCCTCCAGGGTCATCCTCGGAGGCCGCCGCCCGTAACACCACCGGGATGTGGATCCGGCCGGGTCTGGTCCGGCTGCTCGTGCTGCTGGCGGCGGGAGTGTTCCTGGCGGTGGCGCTGGCCATCCGCGTCCTCGCCGACGGACGACTCGAGCAGTACTCGGGCACCGCCCGCTACGCCGCCATGGTGTACGCCGGGGTGCTGTTCGTGGGTCCGCGGCTGCGCCCGCTGCCGGCCGGGGCGGCGGCGACCATCTTCTGCTGGGCCGTGGAGTGCTGCCAGCTCACCGGCGTGCCGGCGGCGTTGTCGGCGCGCAGCCTGCTGACCCGGCTGGTGCTGGGTGTGCGGTTCGACCCGGTCGACCTGCTCTGGTATCCGGTCGGCGTGGTGCCGCTGGTGGCACTGCACCACCTGCTGGCCGCGCGCCGCGCCCGGGAGGTGCCGTTTGAGGAGGCGGTGGCGGGGAAATCCCGGGCAGCCATCCGAGAGAGGGGCCTTGCAGGTGGACGACAACCAGTTCATCGGCCTGGTGGCCACCCGTACGGGGACGTCGTCGGAGCAGGCGACGGCGCTCGTCCGGGCCACGCTGACCACCCTGGCGGAGCGGATTGACGGCGGCGAGGCGCGAGACCTGGCCGGCCAGCTTCCACGGGGTCTGCGGCCGTACGCTTTCGCCTCCGGGGAGACCGCCGAGCGGTTCGGGCTCGACGTCTTCGTCGAGCGGGTCAGCGGACGCGCCGACATCGATGTGACAGCGGCGAAGGACGGGGTGACGGCGGTGTTCGACGTGCTCCGCGAGGCCCTCCCGCCCGACGGGTACGACGACGTCGTCTCGCAGCTTCCGGCAGAGTACGGCGAGGTGGCCGACCTGACCGCCCCCTTCGTCGAGCGTACGCGCTGAGCACGGCCGTCGGGGGGAGAGCCGTGAGCACCGATCGGGGCGATCAGGCCGATCCGCTGGGCCGGCCGCCGGACGCCGACGCGCAGGAGCAGCAGCAGGACGAGACCGTGGTCGGGCCGCCGGACGAGGTGTCGGACGCGGTGCCGGAGGCGTCCGAGGCGGATCTGGCGGAGCAGGGTGTCCTGGTGCCGCCGAGCGACGCGGCCGGCCTGGGCAGCTCGGTGCGCGCCGACCTCACCGCGGCCGACGCCCTGGAGCAGAACCAGGAGGTTCCGGTGCCCGACGAGGATCGCCGGGACTGAGGCCGACCGAACGGCCGGCCCGCCGGTCGGGTGACCGGCGGGCCGGTGTCGGGTCAGTGCGCGGCGACGGCGACCGCGGCCGGTTCGACCTCAGCCAGCCGGGCGGGCCGGACGACCACGAGCAGGACGGCCAGCGCGGTGACCATGCCGCCGGCGACCACCGTGGCCATCGCCACGCTGCCGGTGCCGAGCACGCCGACCAGCGGCGCGGCCAACGCGCCGACGCCGAACTGCACCGCGCCGAGCAGCGCCGCCGCGGTGCCGGCCGCCTCACCGTGCCGGGACAGCGCAAGGGCGGGTGCGTTCGGCATGGCGAGCCCGGCCGCGGCGAGCACCACCCACAGCGTGGCCAGGATGGCGGCGAGGCCGCCGAAGCCGGTGGCGGCGACGGCGAGCAGCGCGGCGCCGGCCGCGGTGCCCACACCCAGCGCGGTGACGAGGATCCGTTGCGGCGAGTACCGGCGCAGCAGCCGCACGTTGAGCTGGGTGGCCGTGATCAGGCCGACGGCGCCGGCGCCGAAGGCGAGCCCGAACTGCTGCTCGTCGAGCCCGTACCGCTGCTGGAAGACGAACGACGACCCGGCCACGTACGCGAAGAGCGCCGCCATGGCGAGCCCGGTGACCAGCACCAGGCCGACGAACGTCCGGTCCCGTAGCAGCGTGCCGTAGTCCCGCAGGGTGGCGGTCACGCCGCCGCGGCGGCGCCGCTCGGGCGGCAGGGTCTCGCGGAGCCCGAAGGCCGCGACGGTGACCAGCAGGACGCCGAAGACGGCGAGGGCCACGAACACGCCCCGCCAGTCCGACCAGCGCAGCAGCCCGCTGCCGAGGGTGGGGGCCAGGATCGGGGCGACGCCCATCACCAGCATCAGGCGGGAGAAGAGCTTGGCGAAGGCGGCGCCGCTGAACAGGTCGCGGACGACCGCGGTCGCCACCACGGCGCTGGCCGCGACGCCCAGGCCCTGCAGCACCCGCAGGGCACCGACCGTGCCGATGTCCGGCGCGACCACGCAGAGCACGGACGCCACGACGTGCACCCCGATTCCGGCGAGCAGCGGCTTGCGCCGGCCCACCGCGTCGGACAGTGGGCCGATCAGCAGTTGGCCGAGGGCGAGGCCGGCGAGGGTGCCGGTCAGGGTCAGCTGGACGGCCGCCGACGTGGTGTGCAGGTCGGTGGTGATGGCCGGGAGGGCGGGCAGATACATGTCGATGGTCAACGGCCCGATGGCGATCAGCGAGCCGAGGACGAGGACGAGCCGCAGCCGTTGCCCGGTGCTCATCAGGTCACCGGTCAGCTCGGGCGGCGTGGGAGTCTTGATCGTTTCGACGGTCGCGGTCATGCGGTCACGCCCGTCCGTAGGCGGGCGGAGAACTGAGCGGCAGTCACACCGCCACCAAATCACCGGGCGGCCGATCTCATTCCCGCTCGCCCGGATGGTGCCTCAGCTCACACCGCCCTGAACCCCCGGGCCGCGCCGATCGTTGAAACCCCGTACCGACCGCGAGCCAGCAGTGGAGGACCCGGTGTCGGACTACCCGAAGGCGATCACCCCGGTCGACCACGTCGAGCCCGTGCCCCGCCGGATCCGCGCGTTCCTCGCCGCCGAGCCGGTGCTGGACACCACCCGGGCCCGGTACGTGTGGGAGTGGCCGTTCTATCCGCAGTACTACATCCCGAGTTCCGACGTGCGGCGTGACCTGCTGGTCGACGAGGGGCGCACGGAGCCGTCACGGCGCGGCACGGCCCGGCTGCACGGGCTGCGGGTCGGCGAGACCATCCGCCCCTCCTGCGCGCGGTGGTACGGGGACGACGCGGCGCCCGGGCTGGCGGACACGATCCGGTTCGACTGGGCCGCCCTGGACGGCTGGTTCGAGGAGGACGAGGAGGTGTTCGTCCATCCCCGGAACCCGTACGCCCGGGTCGACGCGCTGCGGTCCTCGCGCAGCGTACGGGTGGAGCTGGCGGGGACGGTGCTGGCCGAGTCGACGTCGCCGGTGCTGGTCTTCGAGACCGGCCTGCCGACCCGCTACTACCTCGACCGCACCGACGTGGACTTCCGGCACCTCGTCCCGTCGGACACCACGACCTCCTGCCCGTACAAGGGCCGGACCAGCGGCTACTGGTCGGTTCGCGTCGACGGCACGGTGCACCCGGACCTGGCCTGGTCGTACCGCTTCCCCACCGCGGCACTCCTGCCGATCGCCGGCCTGGTCGCCTTCTACAACGAGAAGGTCGACCTGATCGTCGACGGGGAGCGGCTGGCCCGGCCGCGTACCCACTTCTCTTGACCCCGGCGCGCGGGTTCGTCGAGGCGGCCGGAACCCACTGCCGGGCGTCTTTTAGCATGTCAGGCCGGCCGCAGCCGCCCGTTCGGCTCGACGCGACCAACCCCCGCGTGGGGGACGTGGTGACCACGGTCCGGGCCTACCCGCCGGATCCCGGCCGGGTACGCAGCCTCGCCGGACGGGCGGCGGCCCGGCTGGGGTGAGCGCGGGCCGGCTCGACCGGTCCGCCCGTTGACCAGCACCGCATGCCCCTCGAGGGCTGCTCCGACCGAGGTCAGCGACCGGCAGGCCCACGTCCCAGGGCCCGTGCCGCGTTGTCGGTGGCCACCTGCCGGGCGTAGTCCCCGCCCAGGTGGGCCACCGTGGCGAACGGGTCGTCGGTGCCCATCGGGAACGGCCAGTCGCTGCCGAGCACCAGCCGGTCCGCGCCGAAGACCGACACCGCCAGGTCGACCACGGCCGGGTCGTGGGCGAGGTTGTCGACGTAGAGCGTGCGCACCGCCTCGGCCGGGGTGGGCGACAGCGCGGGTACGCCCGGCCGGGTGGTGGTGTGCCCGCGCTCCCAGCGGCCGACCACCGCTGGCACGCACCCGCCACAGTGCACCAGCACGAACCGGATCCCCGGGTACGCGCCGAGCACCCCACCGAAGACGAGCTGGGCCACCGCCACCGTCGTCTCGACCGGATTACCCAGCAGGTTGGCCAGGTAGTAGGGCTCCAGCCGGGGGTCGGGCGAGTGCGCGGGGTGCAGTTGCACGGTGCGCCGGTCCGCGTCGAGGCGCTGCCACAGCGGGCGCAGCGCCGGGCCGTCCAGCGGTCCGGCGTCTCCACCGGCGGCGCCGACCACCCCGGCCCAGCGCTCGTCGGCGGCGAGTCGGTCGTACTCGGTGAGCGCCACCTCGGGGTGTTCGAACGGCAGGTACGCCAGCGGGGTGAGCCGGGGCCGGCCGGCGACCACAGCGAGCAGGCCGTCGTTGACGGCACGGACCCATGCCGCCGCCTCCGGTCCGGACAGCCGCTGGCGGTAGAAGGGCGGCGGCACGCTGACGATCGCCTCGTTCAGCCCAGCCTGGTCCAGGTGCTTCTCGAGCCGGTCCGGGTGGTACAGGTCGGCCGGGCCGATCCGGGTGCCGTTGAGAAGAGTCGCGCCGTCACCGTCGACCGAGACCCCGGGGAGGTCGGCCGGGCGCAGGTCGGGGGCGAGGTGGGCGTGCATGTCGATGCCGGGCACGGGACTTCCTTAATGGTTGGTCCGACCGGCGGTCGCGATGGGACGTGCCGACGGTACGGGACGGTGACTGGGGTGGCCGCCCAGGGCGGCGGGCGGCCCGTCGGGCGAGAGTCGCCCTGCCCGGGAGGGCGGCGCCAGGCCGGCTCGCGGGGTGCGACGGCGCGGTGACGCCGGTGGTCAGCTGCCGGAAGGCAGGCGCCCCGGCTCCCGGGCCGTGGGCGGCGCCGCGGCGTCGGAGTCCATCTTGCCGATCACCCGGTCGGCGGCCCGCCGGATGTGGACCTGAACGGCGGCTACCGCCGCTGCCACGTCCCCCGCCGCACAGGCGTCGAGGATGGCGCGGTGCTCCCGGACCCGCTCCTCGTTCTGCCCGGCCGGGGTGACCGTGGCGAACCGGTACCGCTCGCTGTTCTCCCAGACGGGCTCCAGACCGCGCAGCAACCAGCGCGATCCGGCCGCCCGGTAGATGGTGAAGTGGAAATCGGTGTGCGCGCGGCGGGCCGCCGTGGCGTCGCCGCGCGCGGAAGCGGCGATGTGCTCGTCGAGTGCCGCCTCGGCACGCCGGGCGTCCTCGGCGGTGAACCGGGTCGCCGCCCGCTCGATCAGTGCCGTCTCCATGGCGATCCGGGCCTCGTGGGTGTCGACCGCGTCCTCGATCGTCAGCGGCATGACCCAGGCGCCCTTGTGCTGGACCACCTCGACCAGGCCGAGCGCGGCGAGCCGCCGGATCGACTCCCGGACCGGGCTCATGCTCATACCGAGCAGGTCGGCCATCTCGTTGAGCCGCAGCGGAGTGCCGGCCGGCAGTCGACCGGTGAGGATCGCCTCGTGCAGGATCGCGGTCGCCGAGTCGGCGAGGGTGCGGTGCTGCCCGTCGGCTCCACCCCCGGCACCGGCCCGGCCGCCATCACCGGCGTCACTCGGGACAGTTCTACGATGGGTTGTTGCCACGGTGTGCCTCCGGATAGAGCCGCTGGCGGCCGGCGCGCCCTGGAATGGTATCGATTTCGTCACTGTGGATGGTGCGGGGCGGTGCCACACTGCGCCGCCCCGCACCCGTCGCGGGATCAGTGCAGCTTCGTGAGCCGCACTCGGTTGCGCAGCTCACCGAGCCCTGCCACCCGGGTCACCACCAGGTCGCCGTCGTTCAGGAACACCTGCGGATCACGGGCGTTTCCGATGCCGCTCGGCGTTCCGGTGAGCACCACGTCGCCGGCCCGCAGGGTCATCCCCCAGCTCAGTTCGGCGATGATACGAGCGAAGGGAAAAGCCATCTGCGCGGTCGAGGCGTCCTGGAGCAGCACGCCGTTCACCTCGCACTGGATCCGCAGGTTCGCCGGGTCCGGCACCTCGTCCACGGTGGTCAACCACGGTCCGAGCGGCATGGTCGCGTCGATGCTCTTGCCCTTGAGCCACTGACCGCCGTGCGCGCGTTGCAGGTCGCGCTGCGACACGTCGTTGGCGACGCAGAACGCCGCCACGTACGACATCGCCTCCCCCTCGCTCACCGAGCGGCAGTCCGCACCGATGACCAGTGCCACCTCCGCCTCGTAGTCCCACTTCGCGGAGACCTGCGGGTCGTAGGCGATGTCGTCGTACGGGCCGACGACCGTGTCCGGACCCTTGGTGAAGAAGGTCGGGTGCCTGGGGGTTTCCGCCGGATCCTGCCCCTCCCGCTTGCCGCGTGACTCCTCGAAGTGGTCCCAGTAGTTCCAGCCGGTGCAGAGGATGTCCCGGTTGAACCGACGCAGCGGCGCGTCGAGCCGGACCTCGGCCAACGGCACCGCCGTGACCTGCCGCGCGGCGGCGCGGACCGCGTCCAACGCGGCCGGGCCACCACGGATCGCCTCGTCGAGGCCGCCGAGCTCGCCGGGGAGCACCGCGACGGTGTCGCCGGTGACCACCCCGATCCGTCGGCCGGCTGCGGTGACCACGCTGGCGAGCTTCATCAGGCGTCTCCCTCGTCGTCGATCACACCGATCGCGTTGATCTCGATCAGGTAGTCCTTGTTGACGAACTTGGCGACCTCCACCATCGTCGAGGCCGGCGGCTCACCGGTGAAGTACTGCCGGCGTACCTCGTGGATGGCGTGGAAGTCCTCCATGTTGCGGACGTAGACGTCCACTCGCACGATGTCCTCCAGCGACCCGCCGGCGGCGGTCATCGCGGCGCGCAGGTTCTGGCAGACCTGGTGGGTCTGGGCGACGATGTCACCGACGCCGGTGATCCCGCCCTCCCGGTTGCGGGCGGTCATGCCGGACACGAACACCATCCGGCCCCGCGCCCTGATCTGCGTGGCCTGGGCGAAGTGACCGTTCGGGACGGCCAGCTCGGGGGAGACGATCTGCTGCTTGGGCATGGTTGCCTTCTCTTTTCTTTCGAGGGGTCGAGCTAGCGGGCGTCGGCCGGGTCGGTGTACCACTCGGGCTGCGTCGGGTAGTGCGGCCCGTCGTAGATCTCCAGCAGGACGCTCTCCTCCTCGGCCAGGGTCGGCCCGTGCAGGCTGCCCTTCGGGTTCCAGTAGAAGGAGCCGGGGGTGAGGGTCAGCCCGGTCGGTACGTAGGTGTACCGGCCGCTGAGGCAGAACATGAACTGGTTGGACGCGTGCGAGTGGCGCAGCGGGATGCCGGCGCCCTGCTGGAACCGGACCAGCGAGATGGACGCCTCGGTCTCCTCGTTGCGCCACAGCGCCTTGTGCGAGAGCCCGGCCAGCGTCTTGTCCGCCCAGTCCAGTTCGTCGGTCTGAAGCAGGATCTCGCGGAACCGGGCCAGCACCAGGCCGTCCGGGCCGGGCACCAACTGCTCCCGGGACCGGTCGGCCGCCTCGCCGCCGTAGTTCGAGGGCTCGGAGAGGTTGTTGGCCCACTCCTGCGGCTCCACCCCGTCCGGTACCGGCGGGGCCGGTACCAGCGCGGGGGGCTGGTCACTCATCGGTCGCCCTGACCGGCCACGAGGTTCTCCCCCAGGCACTTCAGCTCGATCAGCCGGCTGCGGTAGCGGCTCGTCCCGTGGTTGGTGAGCATGTGCACCTCACCCGGCTCGCGGTAGACCACGCCGCCGACGGCCTCGTGCACCAGGCGGGGGTCGCCACCGGTGAGCGCGTCGATCCGGTTGTCGGCCGCCTCCAGCGCGATGACCAGGTACGGGTTCAGGTGGTGGTGCCATGGCTGCTGCTCACCGGGCTCCAGGGTGATCTCCCAGACCCGCACCTGGTCGTTCTCGAAGACCACCTCCTGGCCGACGGCGCCGAGCTCGACCTGGGTTCCATCCGGGGCGGTCGCGTGTCCGTAGTTACTCATTGTCATCCCTTTCGCAGACGAGGGTGTGGTCAGGCAGGTCCGGCAGGGGGCCGGCATCCGGTGATCCCGGCGTAGAGTTCAGCGGCCGTGTCGACGCCGGAGACCGGATCGAACGCGACGATCGCCGCCACGTGTCCGTCGGGGCGGATCAGCACCACCGTGTCGTCGGCGACCCCGAACCGGCGCCGCACCCGGTCACCGGGGTCGAACAGGGCCCGGTCGCGCAGTCCGGAGTCGTGCGGGGCGTCCCACCGGCTCACCACGTAGTGGCGCAGCGCGGGCGAGTTCTGCGGCGGCAACGCCGGCACCCGGCGCGGGTCGGTGAAGTAGAGCGCGACGAAGGAGTCGGCGGCCAGATCGTGCAGGTACACCGTGCCGGTCTGGCCGAACAACGGCAGGTCGGGGCTGCGCGCCCCGGCCAGCACGGGCAGCGGCTGGTCACCGGCGGCGACCATGGACCAGTCGCCGGTGCCGTCCACGTCCAGGCGGACTCCGAGCATGGCGCGGGTGAACGCGTTGCCCCAGTTGCCGTCCGTCATCACGCCCGGGTCGTCGGCGCGCCGGGCCATGTAGGCGCGGGCCGCCGCGGCCATCGCCGCGGACCCCTTGGTGGCAACCGGTTGCTGCTCCACCTGGTACCCGTCGAGCAGGCTCGGCTCGGCCCAGCCGCGCAGCACCCAGGCCATCCGCCAGGGCAGGTTGGAGGCGTCCAGGACCCCGGTGTTCAGGCCCAGTGCCCACATCGGAGTGATCAGGTGCGCGGCGTCGCCGAGCAGGAACACCCGCCCGTCCTGCCACCGGTCGGCCACCCGCTGGTGGACGTTGTAGACGTTGGTGCCGACGATCTCCAGGGTCTTGGTGTCCCCGATGAACCGGCGGGCCTTCTCGGCCAACTCCTCCCGGCTCGGCTCGGCCTGCCCGGCCGGCAGCGGGTAGAGGAAGCGCCAGCAGTGCGGCTGGCGGACCAGGATCATCCACTCCTGCGGGTCGCCGAAGTAGGCCAGGTACGGGTAGCCGCGCGGGTTCTCCACGTCCAGGTCGACCTTCAGGTCGACCAGCATGTACCGCTCCTGGTACGTCTCACCCTCGACCACCGCGCCGATCTGGTCGCGTACGGTGGAGCGGCCTCCGTCGCAGCCCAGCAGGTAGCGCACCGGAACGGTCCGCTCCCCCGCCTCGGTGCGCAGCCGCAGTTCCACCCGGTCGGGGTGCTGGGTGAAGTCGAGCAACCGGTGCCCCATGTGCAGCGCGCCGGGAGCGATCGCCGCCAACCGCTGCCGCAGGATCGGTTCCAGCTCGTGCTGCGGAATGTTGATGACGAACGGGAAGCGGGTGTCCTCGGTCAGGTCACCGGTGCGGACGCTGAGCGTCTGGGTGTTGGTGGCCCGGTCCAGCTCGCCGATCTCGTCGATGCGCAACGACCCGGCGAGGACGTCGTTCAGCGCGCCGTACCGGTGCAGCACCTCCAGGGTACGGGTGAGGACGGTGCCGGCCTTGGTGTCCAGCGACAGCCGCTCGTCCTCCTCGAAGAGGACCACCGGCACGCCGTAGTGGGCCAGGCCCAACGCGGTGATCAGGCCGACCGGCCCGGCACCGACGATGCCCACCGGCAACTGCTCGGGCGTGCTGCTCATTTCGTCTCGCTCCTCGGGTAGGCACGGTCCCGGGTAAGGGTGGAACCGGTCATGGCGGCGGCGGGTGAGAGCAGGAACATCAGCGGACCGACGACGTCGGCCGGGGTGCCGATGCCGGTGGCCCGCTCCCAGTGCTCCCGTTCCCCGCCGGTCGGGTTGGCCTGGCGGAACTGCGGGGTGTCCACCACGCCGGGAAAGACGATGTTCACCCGGATCCGGTGCTCCGCGACCTCGGCGGCCAACGATTTGGCGAACGGGATCAGGGCCCCCTTGCTCGCCGCGTACGCCGACGCCTGCGCCCGGCCGGCGGTGGCCAGGCCCGACGCGAAGACCAGGATGGTGCCCGACCGGCGGGCGATCATGTCCGGCAGGACCGCCTGCGCACACCAGACCACCCCGTCGAGGTTCACCGCCAGCGTGCGGCGCCACTGCTCGGGGTCCATGTCAACCACGTCGCACCGGGGCTGCACCGCCGCGCCCGCCACCAGGGCGTCGATCCGGCCGTGCTCGGCGAGCACTCGGGCCGTCGCCGCTCGCACGGCGTCCCGGTCGGAGACATCCACCAGGTGCTCCCGTACCCGCCCGCTGGGATGCGGCTGTCCCGAGGTCACGTCGAACACCACGGCGGTCCCCCCGGCGTCCGCGTACGCGTGGGCGAGTGCGGCGCCGATCCCGTTGGCGCCGCCGGTGACGACGAGGACCTCGCCGGTGGCGTCGAAACTGGCCTCCATGCCTTCCTTCCTCCTTCGTTGGACCGGGCGGGGTCAGCCGACGTTGACCGGTGGCGGGAGCGCCACGCCCAGCGCGTCGGCGATCTCCACCAGCCCGGCGAAGACCGACGGCTGGAGCGCGACCCCGTCGCGCAGCGCCCGGTCGTACCGGCCGGCTTCGATGTCACCGGGCAGGTGGACCTGCTCCGCGCCGGGTGCCAGCGCGGAGGCGAGCACCTGGCCGGCCAGGTCGTCCACCCGGCGGGCCAGCACCTCCGCGTCCTCGGTGAACGCCTCGGCGTCGAGGGCGAGGAAGAAGTGCGCGCAGTCGTTCGGCACCGACACGTCGGCGTAGAGGCCCTGCACTCCCTGGCCGTACGCTCCGCCGGACAGCACCCCGGTGAGTACATCGATCATGAAAGCGAGACCGTACCCCTTGTGGGCGCCGGACGGCAGCAGCAGGCCCTTGATCGCGGCGGCCGGATCGGTGGTGGGCCGCCCCTGCGCGTCGGTCGCCCAGGTCGGCGGGATCTCCCTGCCCTCACCGGCGGCCAGCCGGATCTTGCCGAGCGCGGCCTCGGAGAGCGCCACGTCGAGGATCACCGGCTTGCCGTCCGCCCGTGGTACGCCCACCGCGAGCGGGTTGTTGCCGACCACGGCGGACGCGCCACCCGGGGCGGGCATCAGCGGGCGGGTGTTGGCCGCGGCGATGCCGATGCAGCCGTTGCGCGCGGCGAGGTCGACGTACCGGAACGCCCCGCCGAAGTGGAACGCCCGGCGGACGGTGACCACACCGGCCCCGTAGGTACGCGCCTTCTCCACCGCCAGCCGCATCGCCTGGTCACCGGTGAGCTGGCCCAGCGCGTGGCCGGCGTCGAGCACCGCGATGGCGCCCTTGTCCCGGACCACCTCGGCGCGTTCGGCCCGGCTGACCGAGCCGGCCTTGATCCGGTCGACGTACATCGGCAACAGCATCACGCCGTGCGAGGGGATCCCACGCCTGTCGGCGTCCACCAGGGAGCCGGCGACCAGGCCCGCCGCGTCCGCG
>NZ_JBEYER010000076.1:0-37820 GCF_040634005.1 Micromonospora sp. NPDC007271 | reverse complement strand
GCCGGCCTGCCGAACGCCCGGGTCGCCGTGATCAGCATCCCGGACATCCACCGGCCGGCCAGCTGCCTTCGATGCCCTGGAGCACGGACGCGGTGTCCTTGCCGTTGACCCAGTCGACCATGCCCTTCCAGAAGGTCCCGGCGCCGACCGCAGCCGGCATCAGGTCGGAACCGTCGAAGCGGAAGGCCGCGCTCTTGTCCTGGAGGATCTGAACCGAGAGCTTGTCGATCGGGCTCTCCACGTTGGCGAGGTCGAGCTTGTTGTTCGCCGACACCCAGCTGCCCAGCTTGGCCCGGCTGTTGGCGTGCTCACCCGAGGCCAGGAACGTCTGCACCGCCTGCACCTCCGGCCGGTCGCTGAAGGCGACGGTGAACTGCCCGGCGCCGAGCACCGGCTTGCCCTTGGCCGGGTCGATCGCCGGGAAGTAGAAGGCGTAGACGTCCCCGTCCTCGCCGACCTTGGTGCCCTTTGGCCAGTTGTTCGCGTAGAACGACGCCTGCCGGTGCAGCGCGCACTTGCCCTGCAGGATCGGCAGGCCGGCATCCTGGAACGAGGTGGTGGCGATGCTCTTCACGCCGCCGAAGCCGCCGTTGACGTACTTCTCGTTCTTGAGGATGGTGCCGGCCCGGTCCAGGGCCTCGGCGACCTTCGGGTCGTTGAACGGGATGGCGTGGGTGGTCCACTGGTCGTAGACCTCGGGGGTCTGCGTCCGCAGCATCAGGTCCTCGATCCAGTCGGTGGCCGGCCAGCCGGTGGCGTCACCGGACTCGATGCCGGCGCACCACGGCTTCGTACCGCTCGCCGCGATCGTGTCGCTGAGCTTGATCAGATCGTCCCAGGTGGTCGGGACGGTCCAACCCTTCTCCTTGAACGTCTTCGGCGAGTACCACACGAACGACTTGACGTTCGAATCCAGCGGCACGCCGTAAAGGGATCCGTTGACGGTGGCGTACTTCAGCCAGTCGGCCGGGTAGTTCTGCTCAGCCATCGCCTTCGTGTCGCCCGCGAGGGGCTTCAGCTTGCCGGCGTCGGCGAACCGCTTCAGCAGGCCCGGCTGCGGGATCGTCGCCAGGTCGGGCGCGTTGCCGCCGTCCACCCGCACGGGAAGCTGCGCCTCGAATTCGCGGCTGCCCTCGTAGTCAATCTTGATGCCGGTGCAGTCGACGAACTGCTTCCAGGACTCCTGCAGCTTGTCGGCCTCGACGTCCGTGTTCGTCGAGTAGATCGAGACCTTCTTGCCTTCGTGGCCCTGGTACTTCTCGTAAGCGGCGCACTCCGCAGAGCCCGCCTTGCTGGACTTCTTGTTGTTGCTGCCGGTGCCGCAGGCGGTGACGCCGAGCGCCAGGCCCAGGACGCCGGCGATCGCGAGAGCCTGGCGTGATCTGGCAAACGCCATGCCGAACTCCTTCCTTGCCGGCGCACGGGGGAAATCGAACTGCGCCGGTCCGATGGTCGTCCCCACATGTAAGCGCTTGCATCCCACCCGGTCCACCCCGAACCGGACACGGCCCGGTAACAATCCCGAAACCGGTCACGCGCCGTGGATGCGCTCCCAGGCTGCGGTCACTACACGCGGACGCCGGGGCCGCCATACCCGGCGCGCTCCGGTCTGGGAGGACGGAGGCAACGGATCCGACGACCCCGGCGGGTCAGGGGTGACGAGGACTCGGCGGCTCAACTGCTGAAGATGCTGACGCCGCCCGGCCCGACCAGCAGGCCGACGATGATGAGGACGATGCCCCACAGGATCTGCCGGCGGAACAGCGCGAGAATGCCGGCGACCACCAGTACGACTGCGAGAATCCAGAGAATCAGCTCCATGGCCTGCCCAGTACCCGGCGCTCAGTTTTGGGAAACCTGGTGCCGCTCGAGGTGATCACCCAGGTGGAAGACGCTGTACGCCTGCTTGATCACGGGGTGGGCGACGTTGCGGACCCGAACCCCGCCGGGCGTGGTGCCCCGCTCGCTCCCGTGGTGCGCGTGCCCGTGCAGGGCCAGCGCGGTGGGCGCCGAGTCGATCGCCTGGCCGAGCTGGTAGCAGCCGAGGAACGGGTAGATCTCCAGCGGCTCGCCGGCGAGGGTGTCCGGCACGGGGGAGTAGTGGGTGAGGGCGACCAGCAGGTCGCAGTCCAGCCCGCGCAGCGCCCGGCCGAGCGCGTCCGCGCTCTCGTTGGTGGTCCGGACGAACGCCTTCATCTCGGGCTCGCCGAAGTCGCTGGCGCACCGCCCGGAGAACCCGCCGCCGAAGCCCTTCACACCGGCGACGCCGAGCCGCCCGCCGGCGCACTCCAGCACGATGCCGTTCCCCTCCAGCACGGTGATGCCGACGTCCTCCAGCACCTTCACCACCTGCGGCACCTCGTCGCACTGGTGCTCGTGGTTCCCGAGCACGGTGATCACCGGCACGCCGAGGTTCCCGAACTCCCGCGCCACGCACCGCGCCTCGGCCTCGGTGCCGTGCCGGGTCAGGTCGCCGGCGAGCAGCAGCACGTCGGCGCAGTCGGGGAGTTCCTCCAGGGCGGGCCGGAACCGGCCGACCACGTCCTCGTCCATGTGCACATCGCCGACGGCGGCGATCCGGATCACCATCGTGCCTCCCTCACGGCAGCTCCTCGACCTGGCTGGGCGCCTGGGTACGGATCACCCCGATGTCGCTGGTGATCGGCACATCGGGAAAGCGTTCGGCGACCCGCCGCAGGATCTCCTCGCGTCGGTGCGGGCTCTCCACCTCGCCGTAGAGCACCAGGCCCCGCTCCAGGCGGACCACGGTGATGCCCTGCTCGGCGATCGCCGGATCCTCGGTCAGCAGGCGCTGGATCTCCGCCTCGACGTACTCGTCGGGCTCCGTGCCGCCGTGCTGCTCCGTCACGGTGTCGTCTCCCTTCCCTCGGACGCGCCGGGCAGCACGTCCAGCCGGTCGAGCAGCACCAGGAACGCCTCGGCGTACGGCGAGTGCTGCGTCTCCTTCCGTACCCGTTCCCAGTCGATCTGTTCTCGCAGTGAGCGGGCGAGCGGCAGGGCGCGGGCGAAGTCGCAGTAGTGCTGGGAGAAGCTGAGCAGCTTGTGCACCATCAGCTGGGTGGCCGAGAGCACCGGCATGTGGATCGCGTCGACCGGACGCACGATGGTGTCGGCGAACGTCTCCTCGGTCACCGGCGTCTCGATCGGCCGGTGGATCAGATCCACCATCCGCCCCTCGTCGTAGACCTTGACCAGCCAGTCCTCGGGCGGGCGCTCGGCGGTGAAGCCGGCCTCGACCAGCGCCTCCAGTGCCCGGTCGACGTCCTGCTCGCGGATCAGGAAGTCCACGTCGTGATCGCTGGAGTGGCCGCCGTGGGCGTACACGGCAAAGCTGCCGCCGAGCGCGAACGGGATCTCGGACTGCTTGAGCACGGCGGCGACCTTCTTCAGGGTGTGCACCAGGGTCTCGTCCCCGCGCTCGGCCATCTGGGTCTCCCGTCGTCGTGGATGGCGGTGGGAATGAAGTTGCGTACCCGGCGGACCGGTCGGCCACACCTGTTGTCGGCGCGCCCTGGGCGTGGCAGGGATGAAGCGGACAAAAGTCCGGGAGGTGGGCGCGGATCGGATAGCCTTGCCAGGGTGGTCAGGTCACTGCGGGTACGGCGCCGCACCGCTCGACTGCGCGCGGTTGCCCTGATCGGCATCGATGGCTCGGGCAAGACGACCCAGGCCCGCCGGCTCGCCGAGGCGCTCACCGCCGCCGGCCATCCGGCCACCTACCACCGCAACGCCAGCGGTCGCCGCTGGCTCGGCCGGCTCGCCCACCGGCTCGGCCGGCCCGACCCGCAGCGTCTCGTCGGGCGCGACGGGCTGCTCGCCGTCGAGTCCGTGCTCCGCTGGCTCGCCATCGCCCTGGCGCTGCTGAGCTGCCTGGTGACCGGCCGCACCGCGGTGATGGACCGCTACTCCGCCTGCCAGTACGCGAGCATCCGGGCGCACGGCGGGCAGCGCTGGGAACGGCTGGCCCGGGCCGGCTACCGGGTCTTCCCCGTACCCCGGGTCACCTTCCTGCTCACCGTCGACCCGGCCGAGGCGTACCGGCGGATCGAGCGCCGCGGCACCGACCACGAGAGCATGCGGTGGCTGACCGACGCCGCCACCGCGTACCGCGCCCTGCCGGAGTACGCCAGCTTCGTCGTGGTCGACGCGAACGGCTCACCGGACGAGGTGTCCCGCCGGATCCGCGCCCACCTCGGGGAGTGGCTGCCCGAGGACCCGGCGTCGACCGGCCCGCCCGCCGGCGGCATCCGTCCGCCGTCCGGCGGCACCGCGCGCGGCGACCCGGCTCAGGCCCGCCCGTAGACCGGGACGCTGGCCCCGCTGGTCGGTGCGGACTCGGCGGAGGCGAGGAAGCGGATCACCGAGGCGATCTCGGCCGGCGGGACCCAGCGCCGATGGTCGGCGTCCGGTTGGGCGGCCCGGTTGGCCGGGGTGTCGATGACGCTCGGCAGCACCGTGTTGCACCGGACCCCGCGCTGGCGGTACTCCACCGCGACCGCGTTGGCGAACGCCAGCACCGCCGCCTTGGCCGTGGCGTAGCCGGCCGCGCCGGGGAAGGGCGCCACCGCGGCCCGGGCCGAGACGCAGACCACGGCGCCGCCGCCGGCCGCCACCAGGTGCGGCAGCGCCGCCTGGGTGACGAGGTACGTCGGGCGCAGGTTGATCCGCAGCATCCGGTCGAACTCCTCGACCGGGGTCTCGTGCACCAGGCCGCCGCTGGCGTACCCGCCGACCAGGTTGACCACCGCACGCAGCGGCGCCGCCGGTTCGGCGGTGGCCGCCTCCACCGCCCGTGCCGCCCCCGCCGGCTCCAGCAGGTCCGCCGTGACCCGGACCGGTCCGGACGGCGCCGTCCCTCCGGGCTCCCGTTCGGGTACGACCACCCGCCAGCCGGCCTTCAGGAACGCGGCCGTGACCGCACCGCCCAGCCCACCCGTGCCGCCGGTCACCAGCACCGTGCCCTCCGTCATGGGCACACGCTAGCCGCCGGCCGCGTCCCCGCGACGCCCGGGCGCGATCCGGCCGCGTCGATGCCGGCTCGCCGCGGGACCATCCGTCCGGTGGTCCGGCCCGGGCCGTCCGGCCGGCTCGAAGGGTACGACAGCAGCTCAGGCGGTCGGCCGGCGCGGACGAGTCGACCGGTGTGGGGGAGGTGGGCGGGCGGCGGGGATGGGACCCTTGCCGCGGCCGTCCCGCGCGGATGGCGGTACTTTTCCCGATACGCGCGGTGATGGTTGACGGTCAGGCCTCATGAAAGTAAGTTTCATCCGTGGCGAAGAGTCCGAAGATTTCTGCGAGTCACGAGCCCGGTGGACTGATCGTCCACATCAGTGGCCTGCTCCCGTCGCTGTCCCCGGCCGAGCAGCGGGTTGCCCGGCTGGTCGTCGCCAACCCGGCGGACGCCGCCCGGCGCACCATCACCGACCTCGCCACCGCCGCCGAGACCTCGGAGGCCACCGTCATCCGGTTCTGCCGGTCGGTCGGCATGGACGGCTACCCGCAGCTGCGGATCCGGCTCGCCGCGGAGGCCGCTCGCCGGATCGAGCCGCCCGACGCCCGGGTGGTCGGCGGGGACATCCCGCCCGGCGCCGACCTGGCGCAGATCATCGCGACCATCGCGTTCAACGACGCGCGGGCCGTCGAGGAAACCGCCGAACAGCTCGACCCGGCCGTCTGTGAGCAGGTGGTCGAGGCGATCGGCGCGGCCGGCCGGATCGACGTCTACGGTGCCGGCGCCAGCGGCTTCGTCGCCTCCGACTTCCAGCAGAAGCTGCACCGGATCGGCCGGACCGCCTTCTACTTCCCCGACGTGCACACCGCGCTCACCTCGGCGGCCCTGCTCGGCCGGGGCGACGTCGCGGTCGGCATCTCGCACACCGGCACCACCTCGGACGTCATCGAGGTGCTGGAGCAGGCCCGGGCGCGGGGGGCCACCACCGTCGCGCTGACCAACTTCCCCCGCTCGCCGATCACCGAGGTCGCCGACTTCGTGCTCACCACGGCCGCCCGGGAGACCACCTACCGCTCCGGCGCGACGGCCAGCCGGCTCGCCCAGCTCACCGTGGTCGACTGCCTCTTCGTCGGGGTGGCCGCCCGGAGCCGGGCCAGGACCAGGAAGGCCCTCGAGGCGACCGCCGAGGCCGTCCGGTCGCACCGGGTGGGCGCCGGGCGGAGGCGGGCATGACGGCCGGCCGGGTGGAGCGGGACGAGGTGGCGGCGCAGCCCGTGGTGCGGGTGGGTGCGCCCACCGAGCGGCGCAACCCGGACAGCGTCGACCTCGACCTGATGTCGACCCGGGACGTGCTCACCGTCATCAACGAGGCGGACCGGCGGGTGCCGGCCGCGGTGGCCGCCGTCCTCGACGAGATCGCGGAGACCGTCGACCTGGCCGTCGCCGCGCTGCAGGGCGGGCACCGGGTGCACTACTTCGGCGCCGGCACGTCCGGCCGGCTCGGCGTGCTGGACGCCGCCGAGCTGGCGCCGACCTTCAACTCGCCGCGGCACTGGTTCTGCGCCCACCTGGCCGGCGGCCCGGAGGCCATGTGGCGGGCCGTGGAGGACGCCGAGGACGACGACCGCGGCGGCGGCGCCGAGGCGGTCGAGTGCGTACGCCCCGGCGATCTGGTGGTCGGGCTGGCCGCAAGTGGGCGCACCCCGTACGTCCTGGGGGCGCTCCGCGCGTCCCGGGCACAGGGCGCCTCGACCGTGCTGCTGTGCGCCAATCCGGAGGCCGAGGCCGCCTCGTCGGTGGATGTCTTCATCGGGGTGGACACCGGGCCGGAGGTGATCACCGGCTCGACCCGGATGAAGGCGGGCACCGCGCAGAAGCTGGTGCTCAACACGTTCTCCACGGCCGTGATGGTGCGCCTCGGCCGGGTCTACTCGAACCTCATGATCGACATGGTCGCCACCAACGCCAAGCTGCGCGGCCGGATGATCTCGATCCTGATCGAGGCCACCGGCTGTCCCGAGGAGATCTGCCGGGCCGCCCTGCAGGAGGCCGACGGCGATCTCAAGACCGCCCTGGTCGCGCTGGTCTCCGGCGCGGAGGTCGCCGCCGCCCGGGCCGCCCTGGCCCGCTCCGCCGACCAGGTGCGCGGCGCGCTGGCCCTGCTCGCCTCCTGAGCCTTCCGGCCGCCGCCGGGCCGGCCCGCCCGCGCCCACTCCACCCGGTGCGACGCGCGTCACGCTGTCGTCGGGACGGCTTTCGTGCTGCGGATTGTTCGACCAGGCGTGGGGTAATCCTCGCCCGTGGCCGAACCGATCGTCCTGCGGGCGCGTATACCGCAGTGACCAGGATCGCAATGGCGCGGTGACGCGGGTCGCTGTGTTCATGGATTTCGCAATGGTGCGATTTCCCGGGGACGCGGCGGTTCCGCTGCTCCGACGGTCGCCCCACCAGGCCGTACGCGAGCCACCTGAACAGGACCCTGACAGGGAACTTGGATCGAGCTTTCAGCTAGCACTCAGGCATTCGTGACACTTTCGACTCACGGCATGGAATCCCCGACGCGTCTCATCTGTTGTGTAGGTGTCAGCACCTACGGGCACAGCGGAAGTTACGGGGAGGGCTGATGGACGTGGGGATGGCAAGGAACCGGGCAACCGGCGCGAGCGAGGGGACCGTGGCAATCGTGGACAAGAACATCGGCATGCGTACCGACGAGGTCGCCGAGGAGCGGGACCTGGTCGGCGTCTACCTGCACGAGATCTCCCGGACGCCGCTGCTGGACGCCGCCAAGGAGGTCGACCTCTCCAAGGCCATCGAGGCCGGGCTCTACGCCGAGCACCTGCTCGGTGAGGGCCGTGTCCCCGCCGGCGTCGAGCGGGAGGACCTGGAGCGGCTGGTCGCCGACGGCGAGCGCGCGAAGGATCTCTTCATCCGCGCCAACCTGCGACTGGTCGTCTCGATCGCCCGCCGCTACGTGCGCTCCGGCATGCCCATGCTGGACCTGATCCAGGAGGGCAACACCGGCCTGGTCCGGGCGGTCGAGAAGTTCGACTACGAGCGCGGCTACAAGTTCTCGACCTACGCGACGTGGTGGATCCGGCAGGCCATCAGCCGGGCGATCGCCCAGCAGGAGCGGACCGTACGGCTGCCCGTGCACCTGGTCGAGGACGTCAACCGGATGCGCAACGTGACCCGGCAGCTCACCCGCGAGCTGGGCAGCGACCCGGAGCCGGAGCAGGTCGCGGCGGCGCTCGGCGTCACCGTCGAGCGGGTCAACGAGCTGATCCGCTGGTCGCAGGACACCGTCTCACTGGACACTCCGGTGGGCGACGACGGCGACACCAACCTCGGCGACCTGGTCGCCGACAGTGACGCCCCGTCGCCGGAGGACATCGTCCTCACCGGCCTGGAGCGGCAGCGGATCGAGGGCCTGCTCAACCACCTCGACGACCGGTCGGCCGGCATCATGCGGGCCCGCTACGGCCTGGAGGACGGCCGCGAGCACTCGCTGACCGAGGTCGCCTCGCGGTTCTCGCTCTCCCGCGAGCGGATCCGCCAGCTGGAGATCCAGGCCCTCGGCCGGCTCCGCGAGCTGGCCCGGGCCGAGGGGCTGCAGGCGGCCTGAGCTGGTAGTAATTGACAGGCGAACGGCCGGCGTCCGATAGGGGGACGCCGGCCGTTCGCCGTGTCGACGGGTCAACCCACCCGGCCGTAGCCGGCGATGGACATGATGTTCATGCCCCGCTTGTTGACGTTGCGGCCCGCGCTCGGCGCGTCGATGATCTGGCCCCCGCCGACATAGATGGCCACGTGGCCGAGGCCGGAGTAGAAGACCAGGTCCCCGGGTTGTAGCGCGCTGCGGCTGATCCGGGTGGTGGCCTTCCACTGCATCGCCGCGTTGTGCGGCAAGGACTTCCCGGCTGCCCGCCAGGCGGCCAGCGTGAGCCCCGAGCAGTCGTAGCCGCTGGGACCGTCGGCCCCGTAGACGTACGGCTTGCCGATCGCCCCGTACGCGTACCGGACCGCGACCCCGGCCGAGCCGGAGACGGCCGGGGCGCTGCCGGCGGAGCTGGACCTGACCGGTGCCTCGGTGGCCCGCCCGTACGCCTGCCGGCGCAGCTCGTAGAGGCGGGCCAGGTCCGCCTCGATCTTCTTCTTGCCGGCGACCAGTTGCTTCGCCTGCGCGGCCTGCTTGGCCAGCGTGGTGTCGAGCCGGGCCTTCTCGTTGATCAGCTTGCGCTGGCTCGCGGTGAAACCGTCGATGGTGTGCTGGCGCTGGCGGGTCAGCTGATCCAGGGTGCCCAGCCGTTCCGGCAGCGCGCTCTGCCCGCCGGGCTCCAGCAGGGCCCGGGCGGTGCGCAGCCCACCGGTCTTGTACGCGGTGGCGGCGAGGACGCCGACGTCGGCCCGGCTCTGCTCGGTCTGCGCCTGCAACGGGCCGATCCGGGCCTGCAACGCGGCCGCGGTGGCCTGGTTGGCCTTGATGTCCTCTCTGAGCTTGTTGTAGGACTCGACGATTCGCTCCAGCTCAGTCGAGGACTTCTCGATCTGCTTCGTCAACTCGGCGGGGGTGGGCTCGGCCCGAGCCACCGACGCCGGGGCGATCAGCGCGGCCGAGAGGCCGGCGACCACCAGCGAGCGCAGCAGGATCCGTAAGGACGACAAGAGCGGAAAGCTCCTCTCCGACGGTCGCCGGGGGCGCACGGGCACCGGCGACACCGGGCCGGGGCCATCCGGGCGGATGGCGGTCGACCGGTCCGGCTCGCCCAACCTAACCCGTGACGGGAGCCTGCGGGAGTTGAAGCAGGGGCGAATGTTGGCAAAGTGTCAGGAAATGCCGCTGGTGACGGTGACACCTTGTGACCGGTTCGCCGCTCGGAGGTCCCGGCGGCGGCGTTGATTGAGCGGATCGCCTGGGTGGCCCGATTCGTCGTTCTGGGCGGATGTCGCCAGGCAACGCGCCGCAAAGTCACGACAAAGGCCGAAATTGCCGCTGCTTCCCGCCGGGTTCTCCTCCGGCCCGCCCGGCAGCGGGGGGAAACGCCGGGCCGGGCTGGCGCGGCCCCAACACAATGAAGCGCGGAGCCGGGAATCCCGCCGAATGGCATCGTCGCAGCTCGGCAGCGGCGCGGAGAACCCGGCGCGCGATCCCCTGGAGGATGCCGTGCAGACCGATGGCTCCACCACCCGCCCACCCGGGTCGCCGCAGGCGACCACCCCGCCCCTGCTCTACGCCCGCCCGGGCATCGTCGTCACCGGCGAACGCTTCACGGTCGGCCGCAGCAGCTGGCCGATCACGGAACTCACCCAGCTCTGGACCACCCGCGGGCCGCACGACCGGCTCGCCGCCCGGGCGGTCGCGGTCACCGCCGTCCTGATCGGCGCGGTCGGGGTGTTGCTCGGCTTCACCGGCGGGCTGCAACGGCTCACCGCGGCCGCGTACCTGGCGCTGGGCGCGGTCGGCCTGCTGCCGCTGCTGCTGGTGGTGATCGGCGACCGCTGGCGGCCCCGGGCGTACGAGCTGTGGGGGCGGCACCGCGGTGCCGAGGTGCTGCTGTTCAGCAGCGACGACGAGCGACAGTTCGGCCAGGTCACCCGGGCCCTCCAGCGGGCCCGTGAGGCCACCCGCCACGGCGGCTGGAGGGATCCGCCCGCCGCCGACCTGTGGCGGCCGAACCGCTGACCCGACCGGCCCCGCATGACCCGGCCGGGCCCGGCGGGCTCAGCCGGCGACCGGCTCCGGGGTGCGGGACCGGTCGGTGGCGGCGAGCCAGTGGCTCACCCGGCGCTCGGCGTAGAACGAGACGAACGGCACGGTGCCGGCGAGCATCACCAGCAGCATCCGCTTCAGCGGCCAGTCGGCCCGGCGCGACAGGTCGAAGGTGAGGGCCAGGTAGATCATGTAGAGCCAGCCGTGCGCGGTGCCGACCACGGCCACCAGGCTCGGGCTGTCGAAGAAGTACTTCAGCGGCATGCCGATGAGGACCAGCACCACCAGCGCCACGCCCACGATCCAGGCGATCACCCGGTACCGGGTAAAGGCTCCGCCCACTGTCGTCCGTCCTTCCGAGCCGGCGTTCAGCCGGGATAGTCGCCGGGCCTGGCGCCCGGGTTGGCGTTCAACCATGACAGGTAGCGGTTGTACTCGGCGAGCTCGCCGTCCTCAGCCCCGTTGGCCGGAGCCGCCGACACGCGACCGACCCGCACGGGGCGACGTACCGCCGGGGTGGTGGCGGCCGGCCGGGGCCCGGCGGTCGCCCGCGGCGCGGGCGTCGGCGACTCCGCGCGCGGACCCCGCAACGTGTGCCGCACCTCACGCCACCACACGAAGACCACGAAGCCGGCGAAGACCGGCCACTCGATCGCGTACCCGAAGCTGAGCGTGTTGCCCTCGGCGGCCCGGGTGACCTGCCACCAGCCGAGCCCGAGGAAGCCCACGACCAGCACGACCATGGCCACGTGGCGGGCGATCCACGACGGGGTCCAGAGCCGCTTCATGCCATCGAGGGTACCGGGGCCGGCCGCCGTCTCCGACGAGGTGTCGTAGGTGGCGGGGTTTGTCGGCATCGTGCGTGGGCATCCGGGTAGACGCCAGCCCGAACGAGACGAGGGGGCGACGATGACCGAATCAGTACGCCGTACCGGTGAGGCCAGCCCGGAGCAGCGGATGCCCGAGTGGGGCGGCGCCAGCGGCGAGGCCGACCCGGTGCTCGGCGACGTCGACGGCGAGCTGCTCGGGGTGGACCCCGCCGAGCTGGGCGACGAGGACCTGATCCGGGAGATGCAGAGCCTGCACCGGACCCGGCTCGACACCCTGCGGCACGCCACCGACTCGGCGCTCGCCAACCACCTGCGCCGCACCGCCGAGCTGGAGACCGAGTACCTCGCCCGGCACCCAGGGCGGGAGGTCGACCCGAGCCGGCTGCGGGACGCCTGATGGTGGCGCACGCCGAGCGGGGGATGTCCGCGCCCCCCGAGGTGGTGTTCAACACGGCCATCGACCCGGACCGGGCGGCGGCCTGGCTGCCCGAGCCGCTCCGGCAGGACGGCGGTCGCCGCCCGGAGCTGGTCAGCGGGAAGCAGCTGTGCGCCCGGTGGTGCAGCGACTCGGCGCCCGACTGGTCGGCGGAGATCCAGGTGGAGCCGATCGATGCTGGCGGTGCCCGGGTCCGGCTGGACCTGGCCGGCGCGGGCGTCGACGGACTGGCCGAGGAGACCCTGGCCAACCTCGCCCGCGAGGTGGCCGACAACCTGACCGCCGGCTAGCCGCCGGTGCCGCGAGCAACGAGGAGGCCAGGTGACCGGGAGTGGCCTGAGGCAGAAGGTGGCGCGCCTACGACAGGCGTACGCGCCGCACGAGCACCGGCCGCTGGGCGGCTACCTCGTGGCGATGGGCACGTACGCGACGGTCACCGCGTCGCTGGTCGGCCTGGTCAGGGCGACCGGCCGCCCGGTGCCGGAGCGGCCCGCGGCGGGCGACGTGGTGCTGCTCTGCGTCGCGACCCACAAGCTCAGCCGGTTGCTGTCCAAGGACGCCATCACCAGCCCGCTGCGCGCGCCCTTCACCCGCTACGACCACCCGATCGGCAGCGGCGAGGTGATGGAGCAGGTGCGCGACGAGGGCAGCGCCACCCGCCACGCCCTCGGCGAGCTGCTGAGCTGCCCGTTCTGCCTGGCGGTCTGGGTCGCGACCGGGCTCACCGGGGGGCTGGTGTTGGCGCCGCGGCTGACCCGGCTGGTCGCCACCGCGCTGACCGCGGTGGCCGCCTCCGACTTCCTCCAGATGGCGTACGCCGTGGCCCAGCGGTCGGCGGAGGGCGGCCAGCGAAGCACGTGACCGGCCGAGGGCGGGAAGCAAGTGACCGGCCGAGGGCGGCCAGCGAAGCACGTGACCGGGACCGGGATCGGCGCGGGTGCGCCCGGTCCCTGTCCCGCGCCTCAGGTGGCCCGGGTGCCGTGGTCCTCGCCGGCCCAGCCGCGCGCTGCCTCCGGCTCCCGCTCGCCCTCGTCCTCGCCGGTGATGATGTCGTCCGCGACCGCCGTCTCCTGGTGCTCCCTGGCGAAGTCCGGGTCGGCGTTCGGGTCCGGCGCCGTCGGCGGCTGGCCGAGCGCCTCGGTGTGGTGCTGCCCCTGGCCGCGGTTGGTCATCGCAGTGTCCTCTCCGTCGTACGGCCCCGGTCGGCCCGCCCGCCGTGCGGCGCTGCTTCCCACGGCTGCTCCCGGCACGGGTCAGCCGACGGTCCCGCCCAGCAGGTCGGCCGCCTCGTCGACCGCGTACTCGCCCTGGGGGAGCGCGGCGATCCGGGTGAGCAGCTCCGCGGGGAGCTCGGCGGCGACCGCCCGGCGGTAGATGTCCGCCTGGGTGATCCGCTCCTGGCCGTGGTAGATGTCGTCGAGCAGGTCGTCGAGCTGTCGGGTGTCCGGTTGCTCGGTCACGGGCACGTCCTCGGTCACCCCGATCACCTACCCCGACCCCAACCGCCCAAACGCCACCGTCGGCCCGCACCCTTTCGTTGATCATGAGGTTGGCGGCGGTCGTGGAGATCCACATCGCCGCCACCTCATGATCAACAAGAGAGGGGGATCAGGCGGGGGTGGGGAGGGTGGCGCGGCGGGCGCGGACGGCCTGGGCCAGGTCGGTGAGGACCCGCACCGTGGTGTCCCAGCCGATGCAGGCGTCGGTGATCGACTTCCCGTACTCCAGCTCCCGCGTCGGGTCGAGGTCCTGACGGCCGGGCTGGAGGAAGCTCTCCAGCATGACGCCGACGATGCCACGCTGGCCGGCGGCGAGCTGGGCGGCCACGTCGGCGGCGACCAGCGGCTGGTTGCGGTGGTCCTTGCCGCTGTTGGCGTGGCTGGCGTCGATCACCACGCGCTCGGGCAGGCCGGCGGTACGGAGCAGCTCGAGCGCCCCGGCCACCGACCCCGCGTCGTAGTTGGGCCGCCCGCCCCCGCCGCGCAGCACCAGGTGACCGTCGGCGTTGCCCCGGGTGTGCATGATCGCCGGGGTGCCGGAGACGTCGATGCCGGGGAAGACGTGCGGCACCCCGGCCGCACGGATCGCGTCCACCGCGGTGGAGAGGCTGCCGTCGGGGCGGTTCTTCATGCCGATCGGCATGGACAGGCCGGAGGCGAGCTGCCGGTGCACCTGGCTCTCCACCGTCCGGGCGCCGATCGCTCCCCAGGCCACGGTGTCGGCGATGTACTGCGGGGTGATCGGGTCGAGGAACTCGCAGCCCACCGGCAGGCCGAGGCGCAGCACGTCCAGCAGGAGCGCCCGCGCGGTCCGCAGGCCGGTGTTGACGTCACCCGACCCGTCCAGCCCCGGGTCGTTGATCAGGCCCTTCCAGCCCACCGTCGAGCGCGGCTTCTCGAAGTAGACCCGCATCACCACCAGCAGGTCGTCGGCGAGCCGGTCGACGGCCTCGCGCAGCCGCCCCGCGTACTCGAGCGCGGCGGCGGGGTCGTGCACCGAGCAGGGGCCGACCACGACCAGCAGCCGTTCATCGGCGCGGTCCAGCACCCGGCCGACGGCGCGCCGGCCGGCCACCACGGCCTCGGCGAGCGCCGTGTCCAGCGGCAGGTGGTGGTGGAGCAGGGCCGGGGTGGTCAGCGGCACGACACGGTCGATCCGCTGGTCGATGACCCGATGGGCGTCGGGGGTCGTCACGGTGGGTTCCTTCCGCCGACCGTGCCCGGGGCCGGCGCCCGAGGCCGAGCCGGCTGCTCGTACGCAAAAGGGCAGGGAATCATCCCTGCCCGGCCGGCTCGAAGAGGAGTGACGTCAGCTCATGGTGAGGTCACCGGCTCCTCCAGCCGGCTGCCTAAACCATCGATACGACCGCGTCACGCCAGCCAGCCTACCTCGACGCGACGGGGAAGTCCCGCTCCGTTCCGCAGAGCGGTACGCGGGGTATGTGGATGGTCATGAGCCAGGAGCAGAGCGACCAGGAGCGGATCGGGTCCCGGGCCCACCTGCTGCCCGAGGAGACCGCGGCGGGCAGCCGGAACCCGAGGGCCCAGGCCGACGCGATCCTCACCGAGTCGGACATCCGTGAGGACACCGACGTCGCCGAGGACACCACGCTGGAGCACCGCACGTCGGATCAGACCGTGACCCCGAGCGAGCCGCCGGACTGAGTCGACGCGCCGCGGGCCCGGCGGGAGCCGCGGTAGGTCGCGTCCCGTAGCCACCCGAGCAGGCCCCGCATCCGCAGGCCCGGCGGCGCGTTGCCGACCGGATCGAAGGCCAGCGCGGCGTCCTCCCGGGCGCCGCGCTGCGCCGCCAGGCAGACCTGCCCGACCGGTCGCCACGGGCCGACCGCCGACGCCACCGCCAGCACCAGCCACGGTGCGCCCGCGCCGACCGCCGCGGAGACCTCGGCGAGACTGCGACCCAACTCGGCGGAGTCCGGGTCGGCCAGCGCGGCCAGGAAGAGCCGCCGTTCGCCGGCCCGGAAGGACATGATCGAGCTGTACGTCCCGGTGAAGCGCCGCCGCGGCAGCGGCAGGTTCCGCAGCACCGGTGCGGCGGCACTGGAACTCACCAGCAGGTCCACCGGCGGCTCCGGATCCCGGTGCAGCCGGACGGCCAGGCCCAGCACGTCGGGCCAGCTGCCCGGGGTCGGCACCCCCTTGGACAGCCGGGCGGTGGCCGGCCAGCGCCCGGGCTGGTCGAGCAGCGGGACTCCGGTCGGCGGGCCCGGCGTACCCCAGATCGTCACCTCGGCGGTGAAGGTGCGGCCGACCGGGTGCAGCAGCCGGGCGCGGCGCCGGCGGGCCAGCGCGGCGGCGGCGCGTTCGACGGCGGAGAACGCGGCGGTGGGCATGCCCGGCGAGTACCCCGGCACGGGCGGACGATGCTACCGCCCGTCCCCTTTCCGCCCGCGAGATCGGATAGCGTCGTGCCATGCCCGACAGCGGTTACCCCTGGCCCATCGAGACGACCCGACTGGACAACGGCCTGCGCGTGGTGGTGAGCGAGGACCGTACCGCCCCCGCCGTCGCCGTCAACCTCTGGTACGACGTGGGCTCCCGGCACGAACCGGAGGGACAGACCGGCTTCGCCCACCTCTTCGAGCACCTGATGTTCGAGGGCTCGGTGAACGTGGCGAAGACCGAGCACATGCGGTTCATCCAGGGGTCCGGCGGCTCGTTGAACGCCACCACCAACCCGGACCGGACCAACTACTTCGAGACCGTCCCGGCCGAGCACCTGGAGCTGGCGCTCTGGCTGGAGGCCGACCGGATGGGTGGCCTGGTGCCCGCGCTGACCCAGGAGACGCTGGACAACCAGCGGGACGTGGTCAAGAACGAGCGCCGCCAGCGCTACGAGAACGTCCCGTACGGCGACGCGTGGCTGCGGCTGCTGCCGCTGCTCTACCCGCCCGGCCACCCGTACCACCACGCGACGATCGGGTCGATGGCCGACCTGAACGCCGCCGACCTGCCCGTCTTCCAGGCGTTCCACACCACGTACTACGCGCCGAACAACGCGGTGCTCACCGTGGTCGGGGACACCACCGCCGGCGAGGTCTTCGCGCTGGCCGACAGGTACTTCGGTGGCATCCCGACGCGCGCCGACATCCCGGCCGCCCCGGACGGGCGTACGGTGCCGGCGACCGGGCGGCCGACGGTCGAGACGGTCACCGCCGACGTGCCCGCGCCGCGGGTGTACGTCGCGCACCGGACCGCCCCGTTCGGCACCCCCGGCTACGACGTGACCACCGTGCTCGCCGCAGTCCTGGGCAGCGGCCGGGGCAGCCGGCTCTACCAGCGCCTCGCCGACGGGGAGCGGATCGCCCAGCCGGACCTGGTCGGGGCGTACGGGGTGGACCTGGCGCACGGGCCGGCCCCGCTGATCGCCACCGTCACGGCCCGGCCCGGGGTGACCGCCGAGCGGCTGCGCGACGGGCTGGCCGAGGTGGTCGACGAGCTGGCCACGGTGCCGGTGACCACCGCCGAGCTGGACCGCGCCAAGGCGCTGCTGAGCACCCTGTGGTGGCGGCAGATGTCCACCGTGGACGGCCGGGCGGACACGCTGGGCCGGTACGCCACCCAGTTCGGCGATCCGGCGAAGGCCGGCGAGCGGCTGCCCGCCTGGCTCGCCGTCACCGCCGAGCAGATCGCCGAGCAGGCCACCGAGCTGCTCGGTGCCGTCGACCGGGTGACCCTGACCTATGAGCCCGAGGAGAAGCCGTGACGCTGATCACCACCCGTCCGGGGCCGGGCGCCGCCCGCCCGTACCGGTTCCCGCCGGTGGTCCGCCGGGCCGTCGCCGGCGGGCAGGTCGTCGCCGCGCACCTGCCGGGGCAGAACCTCGCGGTCGCGCTGCTGCTCCTCGACGGGGGCGCCGGCCGGGAGCCGGTCGGCAAGGAGGGGCTGGGCGGGGTGCTCGCCAAGGCCCTGGAGGAGGGCACCGCGCAGCGCGACGCCACCGCGTACGCCCTGGCGATCGAGGCGCTCGGCACCGAGCTGGTGACCGGGTTGGACTGGGATTCGTTCCAGGTCAGCGTGCAGGTGCCGGTGGACCGGCTGAGGGCCGCCGTCGAACTGCTCGCCGAGGCCGTCCGTACCCCGAAGCTCGACCCGGCCGACGTGCTGCGGGTCCGCGACGACGAGGTGACCGCGCTGCGGATGGACTGGGCCAACCCCGGCCCGCGCGCCGACGCGGTGCTGCGCGCCGACCTGTTCGGCGCGGACAACCGCTGGGGCCGCCCGATGTACGGCGACCCGGACAGCGTGGCCGCCCTCGACGTGGACGACGTGACCGTCTTCCACTCCGAGTGGTTCATCCGCCCAGGGACGCTGATCGTCGTCGGCGACCTGGACCGGCTCGACCTCGACGCGCTCGGCGCCGCGGCGTTCGCCGGCACCGCCGGCGGGCCGGTGGAGAAGAGCGGCCCGATCGAGGTGCCGCTGCACGGCCAGCGGCGGGTCATCCTGGTCGACCGCCCCGGCTCGGTGCAGTCCACGCTCCGCCTCGGGCACCCGTCCCCGCACCGCGCCCACCCGGACTACGTGCCGATGACGCTCGCCGGCACCGTGCTCGGTGGGGCGTTCACCTCCCGGCTCAACCACCTCATCCGCGAGGTGCACGGCTACACGTACGGCATCCGGGGTGACTTCGCCTCGTCCCGCCGGTTCGGCCGCTTCGCGATCAGCTCCGGGGTGCAGACCGCGGTGACGGCGCCGGCCCTGGTGGAGGCGGTCGGCGAGGTCTCGCGTACCCAGCTGACCGGGGTGACCGAGGAGGAGCTGGCGGTGGCCCGCTCGTGGCGCGCCGGCCAGCTCTCGGTCGAGCTGCAGACCCCGCGGGCGATCGCGTCGGCGCTGACCACGCTGGTGGTGCACGACCTGCCGGACGACTACCACGCCCGGCTGCGCGAGTCGCTGCTCGCCGCCGACGTGGCGCAGGTCTCGGCGGCGGCCGCCGCCCACCTGCACCCGGAGTCGCTCACCCTGGTCGTCGAGGGCGACTCGGCAATCATCCGGGACGAGTTGGTCGCCGCCGGCCTGGGCGAGGTCGTCGACCACACGCCCTGAGGGTGTGATTTCCGTCGCGGGTGGGCAGAGCCGGGCGGCGGGGTGGGGCGTGCGGATGCTCCGGCCGGGCGGGCCGGCGGCGGGTGATCTTCCGGGGCGAGCGGCCCGGGAGCGTTGTCGTTGCAGGTGGCGTGGCCGGCCGGCGGGCGGGGCGGCGCCGGCCGGCGGCCCGCGCGGTGGGAAAGCCTTCCCGGTCCGGGCGTCCGGCTGGGTAGCCTCGCGGGCATGAGGATCGGCATTGTGGGGGCCACCGGCCAGGTCGGTGGCGTGATGCGGCGGGTGCTGGCGGAGCGCGAGTTCCCGGCGGAGCAGGTGCGGCTGTTCGCCTCAGCACGGTCGGCCGGGCGCACCCTGCCCTGGCGGGACGGCGAGATCACCGTCGAGGACGCGGCCACCGCGGACTATCGCGGGCTGGACATCGTGCTCTTCTCGGCGGGCAAGGGCACCGCCCGCGAGCTGGCCCCCCGGGTCGCCGGGGCCGGCGCGGTGGTCATCGACAACTCGTCGGCGTTCCGGATGGATCCCGAGGTGCCGCTGGTGGTCGCCGAGGTCAACCCGCACGCCATCGCCGATCGGCCGAAGGGCATCGTGGCCAACCCGAACTGCACCACCATGGCCGCCATGCCGGTGCTGCGCCCGCTGCACCAGGAGGCCGAGCTGGTCAGCCTGGTCGTCGCGACGTACCAGGCGGTCTCCGGCGCCGGCCTGGCCGGCGTGGCGGAGCTGGACGAGCAGGTCCGCAAGGTCGCGGAGCACGCGGCCGGGCTCGCTTTCGACGGGACGGCCGTCGAGTTCCCCGCGCCGCGTTCGTTCGCCCGCCCGATCGCGTTCAACGTGCTGCCGCTGGCCGGTTCGATCGTCGACGACGGCTCCTTCGAGACCGACGAGGAGCAGAAGCTGCGTAACGAGAGCCGGAAGATCCTGGAGATTCCCGGGCTGAAGGTCTCCGGCACCTGCGTCCGGGTGCCGGTCTTCACCGGCCACTCGCTCCAGATCAACGCCCGCTTCGCCCGCCCGATCACCCCGGCCCGCGCCCGTGAGCTGCTTGACGGCGCACCGGGCGTGGCGCTGGTCGACGTGCCGACACCGCTGGACGCGGCCGGCCAGGACCCGACGTACGTCGGGCGGATCCGGGCCGACGAGACGGTCGAGCACGGCCTGGCCCTGTTCTGCGCCAACGACAACCTGCGCAAGGGCGCCGCGCTCAACGCGGTGCAGCTCGCCGAGCTGGTCGCCGCCGAGCGTCGCTGACCCGGCTCCGCTCCGGCACCCTGCCCCCTGGCGGGCTGCGGCGGTCGGTGGAACGGTTCTGACTGATATGCCGCAGAGGCATATTTATGCCTCTGCGGCATATCGCTTTCGGCGGTACGCGGCTCCGCCTGGCCGACACGCCGGTCCGGCCCCGCTCTAGCGGCACGAGCGATGGCGCGGTGGGATGGAAGCGACCACGACGCGTCGACCTGGAGGACCCCATGGCGGACGAGCAGACCCGGCAGGCCCTGACCGACCTCATCGCGAGCCGTTGGCTCGGGGTGCTGGCCACCATCAAGCGGGACGGCCGCCCCCAGTTGTCCAACGTGGTCTACTCCTTCGACCGCGGGCCGGGCCTGATCCGGGTCTCGGTGACCGACGGCCGGGCCAAGACCGCCAACCTGCGCCGCGACCCGCGGGCCAGCTTCCACGTCAGCAGCGAGGACGGCTGGGCGTACGCGGTGGCCGAGGCGCGGGCCGAGCTGACCCCGGTGGCCGAGCGGCCGGACGACCCGACCGTCGAGGAGCTGGTCGGGCTCTACCGGGCGGTGCAGGGCGAACACCCGGACTGGGACGACTTCCGGCGGGCCATGGTCGCCGAGCGGCGGCTGGTGTTGCGGCTGCGCGTCGAGCGCGTCTACGGGATGCCCCCGCGCCGCTGACCGGCACCGCCGAACGCGGCCGGGTTACCCGGAGCGGGCCGGCGGGTAGACGGCGGTGCCGAACCGAGAGGGGAGCACCATGACAACGGTCGGAGAGTTCATGACGACCCGGTTGGTGACGATGGACGGCAACGACACCCTCACCGCCGCAGCGCAGGAGATGCGCGACAGCGCCATCGGCGACGTGGTGGTCACCGACGGCGACAACGTGGTCGGCATCGTCACGGACCGCGACATCACGGTCCGCGCCGTCGCCGAGAACATGGACCCGAACACGACCAGACTCAACCAGATCACCAGCAAGGACGTGGTGACGGTGAGCCAGTACGACGACGCGGTGGCCGCCGCCGACCTGATGCGGACGTACGCGGTGCGCCGGCTGCCGGTGATCGACGACGGCCGCCTGGTCGGGCTGATCTCGATGGGTGACCTCGCGGTCGAGCGCGAGCCCCAGTCGGTGCTCGCCGACATCAGCGCCGACGATCCCAACAACTGACCCGTCCGCCGCGGGTGAAGCCGGCCCTCCGCCCGGGGGGGCCGGCGTTCGCGTGCTTCCGGCGCCCCTTCCGCGCTGCCGCACGGTACGACGGGGAGACCTGGCGCGCCGTGCAGGACCGCTAGTGACCGGGCGACGCCTCACCCGATCCGGGCGAGGTTGACGGCGTATCCGGCGGGGACCCCTCCTCGGACGTCGAATGCCGCGGATCGCGGGAGGAGTGGACCGGATGGTGGACGCGACCACGAGGTTCTTCGAGGACCTGGACCGGCAGGGGTTCGGACCGCTGCTGGCCAAGAGTTCCGGGACCCTGCGCTTCGACCTGCACGAGGGCGCGCAGACCAGACACTGGCTGCTGCAGATCGACCGGGGAAACCTCCGGGTCCGGCAGGAGGACCGGGAGGCCGACACGGTGGTGGGGACCAGCCCGCGCCTCTTCGACGAGCTGGTCACCGGCCAGGAGAACGCCATCTCCGCCCTGCTCCGTGGCGACATGACCGTGTCGGGCGACCTGCGGCTGTTGCTCCAGGTCGAACGGCTCCTGCCCGGTCCCGCCGGCTCGCAGGGCCCGCGGCGCGTGTTCCGAAAGGAGGCGTCCTGATGGCCGGCGCCAACACCGTCCGGATCCTGGACGGAAACACGTTCATCGTCTCCGAGGACACCGGCGACATCGAGGCGACGCCGAGCGAACCGACCGGTCTCTTCGCCATCGACACCCGGTTCCTGTCGAAGTGGGTACTGACCGTCAACGGGGAGCGGCTCAACTCCCTGTCGTACGACGACCTCCAGTACTTCGAGGCCCGGTTCTTCCTGGTGCCCGGGATGGCCACGCACTACGTCGACGCGAAGCTGTCGATCATCCGGGAGCGCGCGGTGTGCGGCAGCTTCCGGGAGACGCTGACCATCCTCAACCACGACGAGAAGGCCGTCGACCTGGAAGTACGAATGGACGCCGGCTCGGACTTCGCCGACCTGTTCCAGGTGAAGGACGAGATTCTGAACAAGAAGGGCGAGATCTACTCGGAGGCCGAACCGGACCGGCTCCGGCTGGGCTACCGGCGGGGCAACTTCCGGCGGGAGACGATCATCTCCGCCTCCGTTCCGGCCCGGTACGACCGCGACGGGTTCGCCTGGACCATCCACCTGGAACCGAACGCGCAGTGGGACGCCGAAATCTCCGTGCGGACCACCGCGATCGGCCCGGGCGGCCGGGACCTGCGGATGGGGCTGCGCTCGACCGAGCGGCCGGACATTCAGCGTGACCTGGAGGAGTGGATCGCCCGGGCGCCGAAGGTCAACAGCGAGCACGGCGTGGTGGCCTCGACGTACCGGCGCAGCCTGATCGACCTGGCGGCGCTGCGCTTCTCGCCGATCTCCCTCGGTGGGCAGACCCTGCCGGCCGCCGGCCTGCCCTGGTTCATGACGATGTTCGGCCGGGACAGCATCCTCACCTGCCTGCAGGTGCTGCCGTTCGCGCCGGCGCTCTCCAAGACCACGTTGCGGATCCTCGGTGCCCTGCAGGGCACCCGGTTCGACGACTTCCGGGACGAGGACCCGGGCCGGATCCTGCACGAGATGCGGTACGGCGAGACGGCCGCCTTCGAGGAACAGCCGCACTCGCCGTACTACGGCTCGGTGGACGCGACACCGCTGTTCGTGGTGCTCCTCGACGAGTACGAGAAGTGGAGCGGCGACGTCGCGCTGGTCAAGGAGCTGGAACAGGAGTGCCGGGCGGCGTTGAAGTGGGTCGACGACTACGCCGATCTGGCCGGCAACGGCTACATCTGGTACGAACGGCGGAACACCGACACCGGCCTGGAGAACCAGTGCTGGAAGGACTCGTGGGACTCCATCTCGTACGCCGACGGCAAGCTGCCGCCGTTCCCGCGGGCCACCTGCGAGGTGCAGGGGTACGCGTACGACGCGAAGATGCGAGCCGCCCGGCTGGCCCGGGAGTTCTGGAACGACCCGGCCTACGCCGACCAGCTGGAACGGGAAGCGGCGGCGCTCAAGGAGCGGTTCAACCGTGACTGGTGGGTGGCGGACGGCGAGTACTACGCCCTCGGGCTGGACCCCGACGGCCGGCCGTGTGACGTGCTCAGCTCCAACATCGGGCACCTGCTGTGGAGCGGCATCGTCGACGAGGGCCGGGCGGCGAAGATCGCCGAGCACCTGGTCGGGCCGCGGCTCTTCTCCGGCTGGGGCGTACGCACCCTGGCCGAGGGCGAGGTCCGCTACAACCCGATCGGCTACCACAACGGCACGATCTGGCCGTTCGACAACTCCTTCATCGCCTGGGGCCTGCGCCGGTACGGGTTCGCCGAGGAGGCGGCCGTCATCGCCGACGGCATCCTGGACGCGGCGCGGTACTTCGACGGCCGGCTGCCGGAGGCGTTCGGTGGCTACCACCGGGAACTGACCAAGTTTCCCGTGGAGTATCCGACGGCGTGCAGCCCGCAGGCCTGGTCGACGGGGACGCCGCTGCTGCTGATCCGGACGATGCTCGGGTTGGAGCCGCACGAGGGGCACCTGTCGGTCGACCCGCGTCTGCCGGTGGGCATGGGGCGGATCGAGGTGCTGGACATTCCCGGCCGGTGGGGCAAGGTGGACGCCTTCGCCCGGGGTCGGCTGGACGTGCACAGCCTGGCCGCCTGACCAGGCATCACCGCGGCAGGACGGTGTCCAGGAACGCGGCGGTGACCGCCCGGATGTCCGGCCGGGCCAGGTCGAGGGCGTGCCCGCCGTGGGTGATCCAGGTGTGCACCGGGTGGCCGGCGGCGAGCAGCCGGCCGCTCAGTTCCACCGACTGCCCGGCCGGCACTGCCGCGTCCGCGCGCCCGTGCACCAGCAGCACCGGTACGCCGGACCCGAGGTGGGACGCCACCGCCGCGTCGACGGTGGCCGGGTCGCCCGGGGCGGGAGGGTGGCCGAGCAGGTCGGTCCACGGATCGTCGTGCCCGCGCATCCGCCGGTACTGCGGGTCCAGCGGGTCGACCGGCGCCCAGTACGCCAGCGCCGCGGCGACGTCGCCCGGCTGGTCCAGCCCGCGCAGGGCGAGGTGCAGGGCCAGCATTCCGCCGGCCGAGTCGCCCCCGACCAGCAGCGGCAGCCCGTCCGCCGCAGCCCGGGCCGCCCGGCCGGCCGCGCGTACGTCGTCGAGTTGGGCCGGCCAGCGTGCCTCGTCGACGAACCGGTAGGTCGCCGCGACCACCCGCAGCCCGAGCGACGCCAGCGCGCCGCCGTCCTCGTGGTACCGGACCCGCCAGCCGCCGCCGTGGATCCAGAGCAGCACCCCACGTTCGGTCATCCGATCATGGTCACCGGTCATCCGGCCGGCGCGCGACCCGAATCTGCCACGGGCAGAGCGGAAGCGGCGGGCAGGCGGGCCGGGTCGGCCCGTCCCCGGGTCGGGCACGTCATCAGGTCGTAGCGTCCCGGCAGGCTCATCGGCCTCCGGCGGCGCTACGCGCCGGGCGGTAGTAGTCGTCACGGGACAGGAACTCCACCGGCAGTGACCCCGGCAGGGTCACCGCACCCCGGGCGGGCCCGGGCGCTCCGCCGACCCGGAACAGCAGCGTGTCCCGCTCCGGCGGGGAGAGTTCCACCAGTTCGGGGCGGACCAGCCGGAACGCGGCCACCGCGCGGCGTACCTGTCGGGCCAGCGTGATGATCAGGGCGTCCGGGCCGGCGAGGGCGAGCGCCGGCTGCCGGATGGTCCGCAGGGCGTCGCAGACCACCCGCAGTTCGAGGTCACCGTCGGGGCCGTCGGCCAACTCCAGCCGGGATGGCCACTGCCAGCGGATCTGCCCGCTGACCAGGCGGGACAGCCGGACCGGGCGCCGGTGCCGGGCGGCCGTCCGGTCGTCCCGCCCGGGCACCACGGACAGTTCGGCGTCGGGGCAGACGTAGGCGAGCCGCCGGTCGGTCACGGTGACCGTCGCCGGGGCGGGAAGCTCCCAGGCGCGGACGTTCTCGGTGGGGCCGAGCAGTTGACCGGCCACGCCGAGCCGGTGCTGGGCGAGCACCCGCTCGCCCGGTTCGGGTACCAGCGCGTGGCGCCGGTCGAGCGCGGGACGGGCGGCGTCGTCCGCGTCGAAGCGGTGTGGCCCGATGAAGAAGGGTGCGGCGTCCTTCTGCACGGTCACGACCTTCCGGAGACGGTTGGCGATGATCCGAGCCTGGCCGACGCGACGTCGGGTGTCACGACACCCGTTAGGGGGTCGGCCGGTCGGTGGCCGCCTGTGACCGGTAGATGCCGATCTCTTCCGGCCGGACGAGTCCGTCCTCGATCGCCCGGGCGAGCAGCGCCGCCTTCGTGGCGGCCGGCCGGCCCGCACGGGTGTACTTGATCCGCGCCCGGTCCAGGTACTGCTTGACCGTGTGCTCGCTGATCCGCATCCGGCGAGCCACCGACGCTTTCGACATCGACTGGAACCACAGCAGCAGCGCCTCACGTTCCTTGTCCGACAGGGCCGGCCGGTCCGGCCCGGGGTCGCCGACCATCGCCCCGGCCAGCGCCGGCGGCACGTACGGGCGGTCGCTCGCCGCGGCGAGCACCGTGGCCACGCAGTGTTCGCGCCCCTCGTGCTTGGCGAGGAACGCCACCGCCCCGGCGTCGAGCGCGGCGAGCATGGTGGCCGGGTCGCTGTGCTCGGAGTAGACCACCACCCGCCGGCCGGCGGCGCTCAGCTCGGCGAGCTTGTCGATCACCATCCGCCCGTGCAGCCGCAGGTCGAGCAGGACCACCTCGGCCTCCGGGGCGGCCCGCAGCACCACGTCCGGGTCGTCCCCGGTGGCCAGTACGCGCAGCCGTGGCTCGCCGGCCAGCCAGGCGCGTACCCCGTCGATCACCACCGGGTGGTCGTCCACGATCGCCACGCCGACGGGCCGCCCGGCGGTCACCGCCGCCACCGGGTCTGCGTCCATCTGATCTCCCCGTCCCGCTCGTGCCCGAGTTCCACCGGCCCGCCTCCGTCCCCGTCCCCGCCCGGCGGGCCGGTGGTCCCGGGCCCGTCGTGGTCGGGGGTGACCAGGCTGGCCACCACCTCGTCCGGGCCGGCGACCACGGTCAGCCGCGCCCAGGCGCGGGCGTCGGCGAGCGCCGCGGTGAGCGGGTCGGCCAGCCGCCGGCGGACCTCGACCGGCAGTTCCGGTGGGACGCCGATGGCGACCAGCTCGATCGGCAGGCCGTTGCGTTCCGCCAGGTCGGCGGCGGCCCGCAGTTCGTGCAGCAGCGGATCGGGCACGTCGTCCGACTCGGCGATCAGCCGGCGCAGCCGGGCCGCGGCCAGCACGCAGCGCCGGCGCACCGCCGGATCGGCCGGGTCCGCGTCGCCGGCGGCGAGGGCGACCAGCACCTCCTCGGCGGTGCCGCTGACCAGGCCGAGCCGTGCCTGCCGCTCCGCCCGGGCCTGTTCCGCCACCACCCGTTCCGTCTCGACCGCCGCCGTCGCCGCGGCCGTGTCGGCCCGGTCCCAGGCCAGGGCGGCGAGCGCGGTGGCGCCGACGAAGACCGCGACCGGCAGCGAGGACGTGCCGTAGACGTACATCGCGTAGCGGGCGAGGTCGGCCGGCGCGGTCGCGTCGAACGCGACCACCGCGACGAGCGCGATCGCCGCGTGCGCGCCGAGCAGCGCCAGCAGCCACCCGACCGGCCGTCGCCAGAGCACCAGCAGGAAGAACCAGACCAGGCCGCCCCACGCCCAGTTCCCGGCGGCGAACAGCTGCCCGCCGCCGACCGCCGCGAACACCGCCACGTCGACCACCAGCAGCACCGCAGCCAGCCGCCCGGCGGACGGCAGGCCACCACGCAGCAGGCGTACGCCGGCCGCCACGCCGACCGCCGCGGCCACCAGCCACGCCGCGGCGATCACGGCCGTGGCGGCGGGCGCGGACCCGGCGCCGAGCAGCGCCGGCAGGTCGATCGCCAGGTGCCAGGCCAGCGCGATGGTGACCGCCGCGATCCGGGCGGCCCGGTCGGAGGCGCTCGCCACCGCGCTCGCCGCCCGGCCGGCCGGTCCCGACCGGTCGCGCCGCGTCCCGCCGGCCGCCGGGGCGGGCAGGCGGTTGACGTCGTCGAGGGCCTCGCCCAGATCAGCCGACACCGGTCCACTCCAGCCGGATCCGGGTGCCGGCACCAGGGGCGGATGTCACTTCTGCCCGGCCACCCACCGTCGCCATCCGCCCCACGATCGACTCGCGCAGCCCGTACCGGTGGGCGGGGACGGTGGCCGGGTCGAAGCCGGGGCCGTCGTCGGCCACCTCGACCACGACGGTGCCCGCGTCCCCAGCCAGGCGCAGCGTCGCGGTGGCACCCGGCGCGTGCCGGACCACGTTGGCCAGCGCGGCGGCGGCGCTGTCGGCCAGCGCCCCGGCGACGTCCGACGGCACGAGGCACGGCGCGAGCGTCGCGGCCACCGGCAGCTCGGGCAGCCGGGCAAGGGCCGCCCGCAGCCGGTCGTCCAGCGCCACCGGGCCGGCCGCCGGCGCCGACCTGGTGCCGGCCAGGGTGGCGAGGGTACGCAGGTCCGCCGCGCACCGCTCGCGCAGCGTGGCCGACGGGCCGGGTACCGCGCCGAGCCCGACCATGGTCAGCGTGCCGAGGAGCGTGTCGTGCAGGTCGCGGTTCTGCCGCCGCTCGGCCTCCCGGGCGGCCCGCGCCACCACCGCCTCGCGGGCCAGCCGCTGGTAGTCGGCGAAGCCAGCGTCGGCGCGGCCGATCCGGCGACGCATCACCGCGACCAGCGCCGCCGTGATGCCGATCTGCACCAGCAGCGTCGTCGCGTGCGCCCACGCCTCGACCCGGTTGCCGGCCGCGGTCGCGCCGGTCGCGTAGCCGGCGGTGACCAGCAGGCCGGCCGGGATCGACCAGCGGGCCGGGGCGGTGGTCTGCGCGTTGATCACGGTGGTGCTGGCGAGCACCGCGACCCAGCTCACCTCGCCCGGCAGCACCTCCGGCGCGACCAGCCACGGGATCGCCAGCCCGGTCGCGGTGGTGAGCGCGACGTCGCCGGCCACCATCGGGCCGGTGGCTCCGTGCCGCAGCGCGCGGACGGCGTACCAGACGGACCAGGCGGTCAGCACGGCGACCGCGGGCACCAGCAGCGCCACCCGGACGGGTGGGGTCCGGACCGTCAGGGCCACCACCGCGCCGACCAGGCCGCAGGTCAACCGGAGCAGCGCCGGCAGGGCGGTGAAGACGAGGGTGAACGCGCCGCCGGCCGGCCGGTCCAGGGCGGTCGGCGGTGAGGTCGTGGCGGCAACGACCGGCATGGGGGGAGGGCCCTTCCGGCAGCGACCGGGTGCGTCCGGGCAGCCTAGATTGACGCCGGAGAATAACATGCCCAACCGCAACTGGTCACCCTCGGTATACGCCGTGTCGCTCGCCCGGCGCCGTCCGCGGGGTGTCGCGGCAGCCCGAGGAAGACCCGGCCGGGTCAGGCGGGCGCGACCGCCAGCAGGTGCGCGCTGGCCCCGAGCACCGCCGGATCCTGCTCGAACGCCGCCGCGCAGGCCACCGCATCGTGGAAGAGCCGGTCGTCCGGGCCGCTGTCCAGCGCGTTCAGCAGCGGCCAGAGCGGGCCCTCCACCCCGTACAGCCGAGGTGCCGGCAGCCCGGCCGCGGCGAACTCCTCGACGAGCTGCTCCGGCCGGTGGAAGTAGGCGGTGGTGAAGCCGGTCTCCGGGTCGTTGACCCCGGTGGCGTACGCCCCGAGCAGGAGCGGGCGACTGCGCTCGTCCACCCGGCCCTGCGCGGTCAGGTCGATCAGCGCCGCGTTGCGGCTGATCACCGCCGCGACCACCGGGCCGCCGGGACGGGTCACGCGGACCGCCTCGCGCAGCGCGGTCACCCGGTCCGCCCGGTCCGGCAGGTGGTAGAGCGGGCCGAGCAGCAGCGTCGCGTCGGCCGAGCCGTCGGGAAGCGGCAGCTCGCGGGCGTCGCCGACGGTCGCCGTCACCTCGGGGTACGCCGTACGGGCGGCCGCCGCGTGCGCCGGCACGAGGTCGACCAGGTGCACCCGGTGGCCGGCCCCGGCCAGCCACCCCGCGTACGCGCCGGTGCCGCCGCCCACGTCGAGCACCACCGCCGGAGGCGCGGGCAGCGCGCGGGCCAGCAGGTCCCGGGTACGCCTCGCCTCCAGGCGCCCCTGTGGCGTGCGGTGCAGCCGGTCCGCCTCGGCGAAGACCTCGGTGTAGTACCGCCGGATGTCGGGTTCGGCCGGTCGATGCTGTGGCATTCGTCGATGGTGGACCGGCCGACCCACCCGCGGCATCTCGTTTACCGCCGGGGTGGCGGCCGCCCCCTACCCTCCGGGCATGACGTACCAGCCAATGATGGGGCCACCACCACAGAAGTCGCGGACCACCCGGGTCGTGCTCACCGTCGTCGGTGTCGTGCTCGCCCTCTGCTGCGTCGGCGGCTCCATCGGCGGCTTCTTCATCTACCGCGCTGCGAAGGATGCCCTCGGTCCGGCCAGGACCACCGTGGACACCTACGCCGGCGCCCTGGTCAGCCAGGACTACCCGACCGCGTATGGGCAGCTCTGCCGTGAGTTGCGGGACCGGTTCAGCCAGGACGACTTCGTCCGCCAGCAGTCCGACGGGACGCCGCTGGACGGGTACGAGATCGTCGGCCTGAACGTCCAGAACACCAACGGCCGGGCGTACGGGTCGGCGACCGTGCGGTACACCATGCGGCAGGGGATGCCCACCACTCAGACGTACCGCCTGACGAAGGAGGACGGGAACTGGCGGATCTGCCAGTGACCGCGGGAGTCACTGCTCGCGTCGGCGGCTAATGCCGAACGGCGTCGGCTCGTGCGCGCAGCCAGTTCAGTGCCGACCCGGCGTGCCGCAGCACCGAGATGTGGCCATCCTCCGGACAGCGGCGCAGCTCGGCGGCGGGGCAGTGCCGCGCCAGCCACTCGCCGTGCGCTACCGGCGCGATCCCGTCCCGGTCACCGTGCAACAGCAGGACCGGCGGCGTGACCTGCGCCGGGCGGAAGCCCCACGGCGAGACGTATGCCAGGTCGTCATCGATCAACCCGCCCGGCCCGGCCTGCGTCGCCGGGCCGACCACGCTGTCGAACCAGGACCAGTCGCCGTGCAGCGCGGCAAGGTCGGCCGGGGTGAACTCCGGGTCGTACTCGACGCCCGAGGTCTCGTGCGCCACCTTGGCCTCCCGGCCCGCCGCCGCAGCGCGCAGCGACGCCACCCCGGACGGCACCATGCCGGCGAACCAGTCCAGCCCCTTCGCGTCGTACGGGGCGAGCCCGGCGCCGCTCACCACCGCGACCACCCGGTGGGGCAGGAGCGCGCCGCAGGCCAGCGCGTGCGGACCGCCGCCGGAGTGGCCCATCAGGGCGAACCGCGCGATCCCCAGCGCGTCGGCCACCGCGGCGACGTCGTCGGCGGCGGAGGCGACGTCCCGCCCGGGGAAGGGGGTCGAGCCGCCGTAGCCGGGACGGTCGTACGACACCCAGCGCAGCCCGAGCCCGTCGGCGGCCGCGAAGAGGGGCGCGGGTGGGGCTCCGATGTTGGGTGTGCCGTGGTGCCAGAAGACGGCGAGCCGATCGTCGCCGCCGGTGTCGTAGACGTGCAGGGTGCGGCCGTCGCCCAGCCGGAGGTCCGTCTCGGTCACCATGGCGCGCAGACTAGCGGCCGGGGGCGACAGCAGAAAGACATGAGGCCCCGCTTACTCGGGCAGTTCGCTCGTCGGGCCACTCGCGACCTCCAGAACCGGACGGGGCCCGCGCGCAGGGCTGAAGACGCCGGCGCGGAGGGCCGCGGCGGCCGCGGCCGCGGTGCGTCGAGCGAACTCCTCGTCGATGGGCTCGTCGACGACGAGCAGCCGTAGGAAGAAGGGCGCGCCCAGGACTTCGATCGCGGCCCGGGCGTCGGTGTCTCGGGGCAGCTCGCCGCGGGCGACGGCGTGGTCGACGATGGCCGTGGCCAGTCCGAACCGTTCGGCGAAGAAGCCGCGGACGACCTGCCTGGCGCGCGGGTTGCGGGGCGCGGCCGCGGCCAGGGCGGTGACCAGCTCGCCGGGTTCGCCGGTCATGCCGCGCCGGACCAGCAACGCCAGTTCTTCGAGGTCGGTGTCGAGGTCGCCGGTGTCCGGGACCGGGACGACCACATCGGCGTACTCGCTGAGCAGGTCGCCGAGGACGCCTTCCAGGTCGGCCCACCGGCGGTAGATCGACGTCTTGTTGACGCCGGCTGCCTGGGCGATCCGTTCGACGGTCAGGTCGGCGTACCCGTCGACGAGGAGGTCCCGGGTGGCCGCGAGGACCGCGGACCGGACGCGGGCGCTGCGCCCGCCCGGTCGCTGGCCAACGGACATCGACACCTCCTCTATCGCACCGGCTGTTGCGTTACGCCTCCCCATGATGGCAGGCTGAAAAAGCAACACGAGTTGCGATTGGGGAGAGTTCATGAAGACCAGCGTCTGTGTCGTCGGCGGCGGGCCCGCGGGTCTCGTCCTCGGGCTGCTGCTCGCCCGGCAGGGGGTGGAAGTCACGGTGCTCGAGAAGCACTCGGACTTCCTCCGCGACTTCCGGGGCGACACCGTCCACCCCTCCACGCTGGACATGCTGGACGAGATCGGGCTCGGCGAACGGATGGCGGCACTGCCCGGGCGCAAGGTCGGCACCCTGCGCGCCACCTTCGACGACGGCACCTACCCGGTCGCGGATTTCACGCGCCTGCCGGCGCCCCACAACTACCTGTACTTCGTGCCCCAGTGGGATTTCCTGGAGATGCTCGCGTCCGAGGCGGCGAAGTTCCCGGCCTTCACGCTGCTCCGCTCCACCACCGTGACCGGCCTGCTCCGCGACGCGTCCGGCGCCGTCACCGGGGTGCGGGCCGTCGGCCCGGAGGGCGAGCGGGAGATTCGGGCCTCGCTCACCGTCGCCTGTGACGGCCGCGATTCGGCGGTACGCCGGGAGCTCGGCCTGCGGCCGGTCGACTACGCCGCGCCCATGGACGTGCTGTGGTTCCGGATCTCGCGCCGATCCACCGACGGCGACGGCCTGGCGATGCGGGTCGGCCCCGGCGGGCTGATCCTCGCCATCGACCGCGGCGACTACCACCAGTGCGCGTACGTCATCGCCAAGGGCGGCTACGACGAGATCCGCGCGGCCGGGCTGGAGGCGCTGCGGGAGCAGGTGGCGCGGCGGCACCCGCTCCTCGCCGACCGCGTCGGTGAGCTCGCCACCTGGGACGACGTCAAGCTGCTGACGGTGAAGCTCAACCGGCTGGAGCGGTGGCACGTGCCCGGCGCCCTGCTCATCGGCGACGCCGCGCACGCCATGTCCCCGATCGGCGGTGTCGGTATCAACCTGGCGGTACAGGACGCCGCGGCTGCCGCCCGCATGCTGGGCCCGAAGCTCGCCGCCGGGCAGCCGGTGACCGAGGCGGACCTCGCCGCCGTGCAGAAGCGCCGGCGCTTCCCGACGGTGGTGACCCAGAACATCCAGCGCGCCGCGCAGCGGCGCATCGTCGACCCGCTGCTGCACGCCACCGGCCGGATCGAGGCCCCGGCGCCGATCCGCCTGGTGAAGCGGTTCCCAGCGCTGCAGGCACTCCCCGCCCGGCTGGCCGGCATCGGCGTACGTCCCGAGCACGTGCGCTGACCAGCGTCGAGAGTGGACGTAATCTGGCCCCAATGAACGCGGCCTCGGCTGTGATACTCGCCTTGTTCGGTCTGAGTCTCTTGGGCGGCGGCATCTGGCTCGCGGTCCGAGTCACCCGCGGCGTGCTTCACCGCACAGCGTGAGGACCCCCAGCATGGCCGGCCGGCCCGGCCGATGCTGGGGGTCGCACGCCTCGGCCAGGGGAGGCCACGGCTGAACGGAAGCTGAGCCCGGAGCCTGCCCGAGCCGGGCTGCGCTCAGCTCACAAGGTCAGCAGGTGGCCCGCTTCGTCCGTGCCCAGCCGATCTGCTCCACACATCGAGGGCCAGCCCGACCACCTGGCGGAACCGTAGGCGCCCCCGCAGGATGTCGAGGCGAGCTGGGCCTTTGTGCCTACTTTCCAGGCTGCTCGGCGACGTAGGTGCCCCGCTGCGGGACCGTCATGACCAGCCCGCGCTCCCGCAGCAGACGTACTGCCTGCCGGACCGTGCCCCGAGCTACGCCGTACTCCTGCTGTAGCTGTGACTCGCTCGGGATCGGGCGAAGCGGCTCCAGTTCGCCGTCCGCGATGCGCTTCGCCACGAGATCGGCGACCTGGACGTACAGCGGTGTCGGCGACAGCGGATCGACCATGACACCACCCTCTTCAACGTCCTGGACGCGCTAGACTTGCGGTACGTACTAGACGTCTATAGACGTACAGGTTTACGGTTGGCGGCGAGCCCGGAACAAGAGGAGGTACGGATGTTGTCGAAGTGGCGGAACTGGACGCGGAGCCGGTGGGTCGGGCGAAGGGAATCCGCCGACCTGACGGGTCCAGCAACGCTCTATCAGAACCGCTCGGGAGCACTCAGCCCGCAGGCGGTCACGCCGGTCCAGATCCGCCGAAACTCCGGACCTGGCTGGGCAAACGAGCCGACGATGGAGTACCAGCGCGCACCGTTGCTGACTCGCGGACAGGCGTATCGGGCCGGAGGTTGGCGTGCCTGAGATCCCGTTCGCCGTCATCCTCGCGTCGTACTGCGTCGAGTACCACGAGCGGAACAATTGCTCTGCATGCACCCTCTGCGGATGTCTTCGGCTGGCGGACGCCCTCGACAAGTTCCGGGCGGAGCGGCTGGAGCGCCACCGTCTCCGCCGGGCGGGCGTCTGATGCCGAAGCAGGTGCACTCTTCGCTCCGGTCCACTCACCACCGGAGGCTGCCAGCCGGGGTGGCGGCATGAGCAGGCTCACCTGTGCCGCTCAGCTCTCCAAACTCGATTTCTCGGGAGCCAACGCCGGGTCATTTGATGATCAGTTAGCTGAACGGCTCGGCCGCAGAAGGCAGACTGGCAGGCATGGCTGACATGGGCGACCCGAAGACCGTGCTGCACCACTACCTCAGGGCGACTCGCGAGGACGTGATCTGGAAGCTCGACGGGCTTGGCGAACGCGATGCCAGACTGCCCCGCACCTCGACCGGCAACAACCTGCTGGGGGTCCTCAAGCACTGCCTCAATGTCGAAGCCGGCTACTTCGGGGCCACCTTCGGGCGCGAGTTCCCGACACCCGAGGAGTTGGTCCCGATGGCGGCGTACGAGGAGGACCCGCAAGCAGACTGGTATGCGCGGGAGGACGAGACGAAAGACGGGCTGATCGACCTCTACCGTCGGGTCGCGGCCTTCGCTGACCAGACGATCGAGCAGCTACCGCTCGACGCCCCGGGGCGGGTGCCGTGGTGGGGGCCAGGCGGGCAGGACGTGACCCTGCAACGGATCATCGTCCACGTGATCTATGACCTGGCCCGTCACGCAGGCCAGGCCGACATCATGCGCGAGCAGCACGACGGGGCGATCGGCTGGCAGCGGGAGAACACCAATGTCCCCAACGACTACGACTGGCCGGCCTACGTCGCCAAGCTGACCGAGCTCGCCGACCGGTTCGGGTAGTCGGAACGGTACGTAGGGGTACGACCAGGGCGGTAGCGTTGGTCAATCTGGCTTGGGGGCGAAGGGGTGGCGGCGGGGTTGCCGTAGCTCCCGGTCCGCCGGGCAGAGGTAGCCCCAGGCCGCCCCTGCCACCGACCCCAGACCTGGCAGGGCATTGCCCCACTTCGGCGAGCGGTCGCCGACGTGGCGGAGATAGCGCTGATGGATCGCCACCTCGCCGTACTTCGCGTCGTGCCGCCAGAGGGCGTACGGCTGCTCGCGCAGCCAGTCGCAGGCCGTGTCACCCTCGGCGATCAGATCTGCGGTCGGCGGCAGCACCTGCAGCGGCTCGTCGCTTTGCCGGTCGCCGTACTGCTTGAGGTACGTCAGGTATCCGTCCTCGTCACGAGGATGGGTGACATGGACGCCGAGAACGGCGACCGGTACGGCGAGCAGGCCAGCCACGGCCAGTCCCAACACGACCCGCAGGCGTTTCCTCATGCGGCCAGGTTAGATCGAGGCGCGCCTCTTCGTCTGCCGGTGGCCCGGGAACTGCGCCGGGAGGATGCGCTTCGGGTCGTTGATGACCTGGGGTGAGGGTGGTGCGCCCGGCAGGATTCGAACCTGCGGCCTTGGGATTAGAAGAAGATCGCGGATGCCTGGTCAGGTGCCTGCTTTCCTGGTCAGCCGGTCTGCCGTTGTCGGGTCGCGTCGGTGTCAGCGGGTGGTCTCGGCTGCACGGAAGGCTGTACCGTCCCGGCGTGGATTGGGGGATGCGGTCAGCTGGGTGGCCAACGTGATGCTGTCGGTGTACCCGCAGGACCGCCTCAACGCCGAGGCGTTCGGCGAGTGGCTCGACAAGGAGTGCCCCCGTCGTGAGGTAGGCATGAGCCCGGGGGCTGCGGCTACCTGCGCCTGATCACCGACGCGAACAACCAGTGGGGCGGGCACAAGAGCCCCGAATGTCAGGTGTACGCCGGCGCGCTCAACCATGCCGACCTCGCTGCTGTTGTGGACCACTTCGGTTCCCTTGCCTGGCGCAACCCCAAGGCCGCGCAGCTCTTCGTGATGGACCAAGAGGACTGGTTCTTCCGCGTCTGGATGATTCGCAACGGCGCCCCGCGGCAGTACGCCCCTTCGTCGCCGAACGAGGAGGACGACGAGTTTTGGCCCAGCGCCGGGTCGTAGCCGCAGTTTGGAAGAGCGTGCTCAACCGGCCGTGATGCCCGACGCCTGCGGCTGCCGGCTCGCTGGGGTGCATCTCGTGCCCGCTCGTGACCGCTGCGCGCCACGGTTACTGGCCCACGGATGGCCCATGCTGGCCTTCGGAGGAGTCCTCGCCTCGCAGTACTTGGACAGCGGCCACGACGTCCGTGACGGTGCGGTCAGGCGGGGTGAGCTCCGCCGGCCAGTCCTTCCCCCGGCTGACCCAGAGGGTGGCAAGCCCTGCCGTGCGGCCACCCTCGACATCAAGTACAGGGCTGTCACCGATCGCCCAGCCGCCGCCCAACAGATCGAGGCCGCACCCACGGGCTGCCGCCTCGAAGATCTCGCGTGCTGGCTTCCGGATGCCCAGCTCCCCGGACACTGCCCAGGCATCGACGCATCGGTCCAGCCCAGTACGCCTGATCTTCCCTAGCTGGTTGTCGGCCTGACCGTTGGTCACGATCGCGACCGTCCAGCCGTCGTCGCGCAGCAGTGTCAGCGACGCCAACACCTCTTGGGGGCAGCTCACCAACTCCGGCATCCGGCGTCGGTACTGCCTCCATGCTTCATCCACCGAGGCTGCCAGTCCGAAACGCTCCGTCACCTCGCCGAAGAACCAGTCACGGGGCACGGACCCGTCCTGATCCGTAGCGATCAGCCAGGCCAACGCGTCGTCCGGCAGTTCGCGATCGGCGCAGAACTCGACCGCCCAGCGCCGGAATGCCTCCGAACGGTCCACGAGCGTGTTGTCGAGATCGAAGAGCGCCAACCGCTGCATGGTCAACAACCGTACCGGGCGGGTAAAGCGGATCTCCTCGTCGGGCAGTCGACAGACCGTCCAGCCTCCATGGACGGGGACAAGGTGGAGCGCCCAACCGGACGAGTCTCAATGGCGGCTGTCAAGGGCCGGCGTCGACGGGGCGCGTCGGCCTTGGGATTAGAAGAAGATCGCGGATGGCTGGTCGGGCGGCTGCACACCTGGTCAGCCCGTCCGTCGTTGTCGGGCAGCGTCGGCGTAAGCGGGCGCGCTTGGCTGTACGGATGGCTGTACCGTCGCGATGGATCATCGGAAGCAACGGGGAGGCGAGGATGGTCGAACCAGCTTGCGCGGTCGCCTTGGCGGCGTTGGCCGACCTGTGGGATCAGGGATGTCCCATCGCGTCACCCAATGATCGTGAACGGCTCGTCGACGTCGGCCTACGCCGTTGGCACAGCTTCCATCGGAGGCACCCTCGCATCCGCCAGCCAACGCACGAGGCCAGGATTCGCGACCTGGTGCGTGGGTTGGTTGAGGCAGTCGAGGCCGAACCGCGCTTGGTCGGCCCGCTGGTCAAGGACTATGAGTGCGTCGCGGAGGCGATCGCCGCAGCCGCCGTTTCCTCAACGCGGGAGCCTTGATTCGTCCGAACCGTCAGTTTGGAAGAGCGTGCTCAAGCGGTCGTGATGCCCGAGATGCCTGCTCGCGGAAGCCGACCCGGTTACCTCTCGTGCCCGCCCGTGACCGCTCGGCCCGTTGGGTACTGGCCCATGGATGGCCCGCCGCCGCAGGCACCTCAGCCCCGGGCAAGAATCACCGCCATGCCGAAGATGGTTGTTGAGATCCACGTCCCGCTACTGGCCGCTCCTGGGCTCGCAGATGACGAGTACCCGTTCTCATGGATCGATGATGTTCAGGACTTCCTGGCGGACCTGGATGAGCAGGGCGACGTCCAGGAGTACGACGACGGGGAAGAAGACGGGGACGTCTACATCTTCTTCATCACTGGCAGCAGTGAGAGCGCCCTGCTACGGGTTGCCTCTGAGGTGGCAGCCCTCGACCGGGTGCCTGCTGGTGCCTTTGCAATGGTCACAGACGACGAAGTAGAGGAGTTCGGGATGGGCCGGCGCGTAGCGCTGCCGCCGTCCCCAGCATCAGCCAATTAGCGGAACCGCGGTTGCTGCGGATCCCCTTGCTAGGCAGCCGGCAGACCGGCCAGCCTCCCGGGTGAAGGTGGCCGCCAGTCTGCCCCCATCCCCCTGATAGGTGCCAAGGACTGCGGCACCCGGTCGGGGTCAAGGGTGGCCGTAGGCCATCGGCGTGCCGACGCGTAGGGCCCTTGACGCCGTCCGGGTGGCGTAGAGGATCGGGCAGCCGGGGGATGGGTCAC